>JBDTFN010000001.1:0-3629 GCA_039937915.1 Jatrophihabitans sp.
CGCCGGCCGAGCCGTTCCCGATCCCGGTGCACACCGGCGACGTCCGGGTGGACGTTCAGGCTGCTCTGGCCATGCTCGCCCCGGTCTGGGGCTACCGTCCGCTGCTCGACATCAGCGACGAGGAGGCCCGCGAGCAGCTGGCCCGCGCCGCGGTGATGGCCTTGTCCTACGCGGCCCAATCCGCTCGTGGCATCTCCAACCCGGCGGTCCCGCAGGCGCGCATCGACCAGTCCGAGACGATCACCGAGCGTTTCTTGACGCGGTGGCGCGGCGATCCCGACCCCGCCCATATTCGGGCTATCGACGCCTACTTCGTCTCGGCCGCCGAACACGGGATGAACGCCTCCACCTTCACGGCCCGGGTCATCGCCTCCACCGGCGCCGACGTCGCCGCCGCGATGTCCGGCGCGATCGGCGCCATGAGCGGCCCGCTGCACGGCGGAGCCCCGGCCCGCGTCCTGCCGATGATCCAGGAGGTCGAGCAGCACGGCGACGCCCGCAAGTACGTCAAGGGCATCCTGGACCGTCACGAGCGGCTGATGGGCTTCGGGCACCGCGTGTACCGCGCCGAGGACCCGCGCGCCCGGGTGCTTCGTCGCACCTGCAAGGAACTCGGCACCGCGCGCTTCGACGCGGCCGAGGCCCTCGAGCAGGCCGCCCTCGCCGAGTTGCGCGAGCGTAGTCCGGACCGCCCGATCGAGACCAACGTCGAGTTCTGGGCCGCAGTCATCCTTGACTTCGCCGAGGTGCCGCCGCACATGATGCCGGCGATGTTCACCTGTGCCCGGACCGCAGGTTGGTCGGCGCACATCATGGAGCAGAAGAAGACCGGACGCCTCGTGCGCCCATCGGCCCGCTATGTCGGTCCGGACCCGCGCAAGCCCGAGGACGTCGAGGGCTGGGACGACATCGCCCACGCCTGAGACGCCGCGCCCCCGTTGAGTGGTCCGTTCCGCGGTTGAGTGGTCCGAAGATTCGGGCCACTCAACCGGATTCGGACCACTCAAGCTCGGTGGTGGACGCGCTCAGCCGAAGGTGACGCCCTCCCCGCGATACGTCGGGACCGTCTCGAGGATCACGCCACCGTCGATGACCCGGATGGCCTCGAACCGTTCGTTCAGCTCGCCGGCCTTCGCGTGCCGGAACCACACCCGGTCCCCCACTCGCAGCGATTGCGCCGGCTTTCCCCGTACCGGCGTCTGCACTTCGCCGGCGCCCTCGGTCCCCAGCAGGGCGAGACCTCGTAGTGCCGGCGAGGGGAGTCGGGATTTCCCGGCCGGCCCGGACGCGATGTACCCACCGCCGAAGAGCGTGGCGATGCCCGGGGCCGGACGCCGCACCACAGGCAGCGCGAAGAACAGCGCCGGACGCGGGTCGAAAGCGCGGTAATCGTCGAACAGGGTGGGCACGAACAGGCCGGAACCCGCCGTCACCTCGGTCACGACCGGATCCGCCGAGCTGATCTCCAGGCTCCCGGTGCCACCGGAATTCACGATCTCCAGCACGCCGACCACCTTCTGCACCGCCCGGACCACCGCACCGCGCCGCACGGCCAGCTCGGCCGCCGAGCGCCGTTTGACGAACCGCACGGCCGGCGACGTGTCCGGCAGCCCGGCGATCTGGGCCTCGTAGAACATCACCCCGACGACGCGAAAGCCCTGTGCGTCCGCACCGGTCGCCAGCACGGCGGCATCGGTCGGCGTCCGTAACGGCGACCGCCGCACGCCCAGATGCAGCCGACCGAGCCGCAGGGACGCGTCGACGTCGAGGCAGACCCGCACCGGTGCCGCACCGGCCACGGACCGGATCAGGGCCAGGTGTTCGGGCCCGTCGATCATCAAAGTGATGGCGTCGAGCAGCACCGGATCACCGGCGAGTTCGGCGATCGCGGCCCGATCCGCGGTGGGATAGCCGAGCAGGACGTCGCCCACGCCGGCACGGACCAACCAGATCGCCTCGCGCAGCGAGTACCCCATCACCCCGGCGAAACCGGGCCGGGCGAGTACCCGCTCGAGCACCCATCGGCAGCGCACCGATTTGGACGCGACCCGCACCGGCGTCCCGTTCGCCCGACGCACCAGGTCGTCGGCGTTGGCGTCCAGGGCGGCGAGGTCCAGCGCGGCCAGCGGCGGGTCGAGGTCCGCAGTGGCCCGGGTCAGCACGGCCAGATCGATCATGGCCGTCACCCTACTTAGGATCGAGGCATGGCGACCTGGACGAACTGGGCGGGAAACGTACGAGCCGACGTGGTCGTGGCCCAACCGGCCACCGTCGCGACGCTGCAGCAGGTCGTCGCGGACGCAGCCACCCGCGGCCGGCGGGTCAAGCCGATCGGGGCCGGTCATTCGTTCACGCCGATCGGGGTCACGGACGGGCTGCAACTGCGCCTCGACCGGCTCGGCGGCATCGTCTCCGCCGACCGGCGTACCGGCCTGGTCACCGTCCACGCCGGAACCCGCCTGCACGCGCTCAACGAGGCTCTGTGGCACCTCGGGATGTCGATGACGAACCTCGGCGACATCGACGTCCAGTCCATCGCCGGGGCGATCTCGACCGGGACGCACGGCACCGGCGCCAAGTTCGGCGGGATCGCCACCCAGGTCCGCGCACTCGAACTCGTGCTGGCCGACGGGTCGCTGCTGTCCTGTTCGGAACAGGAGAACCCGGACGTGTTCGCCGCCGCGCGGGTCGGCCTCGGGGCGCTCGGCGTCATCGCCACGGTGACCCTGCAGTGCGAGCCCGCGTTCGCGCTCGCGGCGAGCGAGGCGCCGGGCAGTCTGGACGATGTCCTTGCCGACCTGGACTCCCACGTGATCGGCAATGACCACTTCGAGTTCTACTGGTTCCCGCACACGCGCCGCGTACTCACCAAACGCAACAACCGGGTGCTGGACGGGACCGAACTGCGACCGCTGGGCCGCGTCCGTGCCTGGGTCGACGACGACCTGCTGTCCAACACCGTCTTCGACGGCATCAACCGGCTGACCACCCGCCGCCCGGGCGCCATCCCACGCGTCAACGACGTCGCCGCGCGCATGCTCAGCGCACGCGACTTCATCGACCGGTCCTACCGCGTGTTCGCGTCCCGGCGGACGGTCCGCTTCCGAGAGATGGAGTATGCGGTGCCGCAGGCCGCTGTCCCCCACGTACTGGCCGAGATCGAGGCGTATCTCGCCCGCAGCGGCGAGCAGATCGGCTTCCCCGTCGAGGTGCGTTTTGCCGCCGCCGACGACATCTGGCTGTCGACCGCGAACGGGCGGAACACCGGGTACATCGCCGTGCACCAGTACCACCGCCGCGATCACGAGGCGTACTTCCGGGCCGTCGAGGCCATCGCCAAGGACGTCGACGGCCGCCCGCACTGGGGCAAGATGCACTTCCGCGAGGCCGACTCCTTGCGCGAGACCTACCGACACTTCGACGACTTCATCGCCGTCCGCGACCGCCTCGACCCACACCGGATGTTCGGCAACAAATACCTGACGAGCGTGTTGGGCGACTAAACCACGCGGCGTGTACTCCCCGGGATCAGCCGGTCAACACCTATCGTCGGGCCATGCGTCAGCTGCGTTTCGCCGGTCCCGCCGAGGACGCCGGGCATTTCGTCCTCGAGAGCGTCGACGGCCTGG
>JBDTFN010000002.1:0-16533 GCA_039937915.1 Jatrophihabitans sp.
CGTCGGCGCGGATGCTGCCGTCGGCTGCACGTACAAATACCTCAACGGCGGCCCCGGAGCGCCGGCGTGGATCTACCTGGCTGCCCGTCACCAGAGTGCGGCCGACCTGCCGCTCACCGGCTGGCACGGCCACGCCGATCCGTTCGCCCTCTCGCCGAGCTACCTGCCGGCCCAGGGCATCGAGCAGGCCCGAATCGGTACGCCGGCAATCCTGGCGATGCGCTCGTTGGACGCCGCATTGGACGTGTTCGACGGGGTCGACCTCGCCGACATCCGCGCGAAGTCGCTCGCCCTAACCGATCTGGTGATCCACTACGCCGATACGGCCCTGCCAGCCGTGGAGGTGGTCACGCCTCGCGAACACGATCGCCGCGGATCACAAGTCGCGCTGCGCATGGCGAATGCCTACGAGGTCACCCAGGCGCTCATCGCCCGTGGCGTCATCGGCGACTTCCGCTCCCCGGACCTGCTGCGCCTGGGCGTCGCCGCCCCGTACCTGACCTACACCCAGGTTTGGGACGCGATGGACGCCCTGCAGGCCGTGCTCGCCTCCGGCGAGTGGCAGGACCCGCGCTTCGCCCGAGCCACCGACGCGGTCACCTGATCTCGCGCCTGAGACACGGCTACAGAATCAGGCAGCTACCTTCAGCTTTTCGATGCGCTCGGGCTTGGGCCAGCGAACATCCGTCGCCCAGCCGAGCTTCTCGAACATCCAGATGACGCGGGCCGAGGAGTCCCACTGACCCTTCAGCACGCCGTGGCGGGCTGCAGTCGGGTCGGCGTGGTGCAGGTTGTGCCAGCTCTCGCCGAAGCTGACGATGGCCAGCGGCCAGAAGTTGGCGCTCTTGTCACGGGAGGTGAACGGCCGGTTGCCGATCATGTGGCACACGGAGTTGATCGACCAGGTGACGTGGTGCAGCACGAAGACGCGAACGAGGGAGGCCCAGAAGAACGCCGAGAGCGCGCCGGCCCAGGACATCGTGATCAATCCGCCGATGAGACCAGGCAGTGTCATGGACACGATCACCCAGAGCGGGAAGAGCTTGTCGATCCGATTGATGTCTTTGTCGGCCAGCAGGTCCGGCGTGTACTTCTCCCGGTTGGTGTGCTCGAGGTCGAACAACCAACCCAGGTGAGCGAACCAGAAACCCTTGGCCAGTCCCCGCTTGGTCTCACCGAAGCGCCACGGCGAATGCGGGTCGCCGTCGCGGTCACTGAAGGCGTGGTGACGACGGTGGTCGGCGACCCAGCGAATGACCGGGCCCTCGATGGCCAGCGAACCCGCGATCGCCATACCGATCTTGAGCGGGCGGTTGGGCTTGAACGACTTGTGGGTGAACAGGCGGTGATAGCCGACGGTGATGCCCAGGCCGGAGATGATGTAGAAGGTGAGGAACAGGATCGCGTCCGTCCAGCCCAGCCCCCAGCCCCACGCAACCGGAATCGTGGCGAGGAAGGCCAGGAACGGCACGATGACGAACACGTAGAGCATGAACTGCTCGCCGCGTTTCTTGGGCGCCTCGAACGTCGGCTTCAACCCGGCAACCCGCGCCGGCTCAGCTGGCTGGGGGCGGTCGTCGATGACGGTCATCGGCAGCCTCTCTGTCGTCGTGGTAGGTCTGTTCGGTGACGGTCATGCTCTCGGCTCCGCCGCGGTTACGCGAGCGTAACTTACGCGAGCGTAGCCGACGGAGGAACGTGGTCAGTGACACCGTGCAATAAGCTGGTCCGAGCCGATGGGGGATGGGGTAATCGGCAGCCCGCCGGCCTTTGGTGCCGTGCAGTCTCGGTTCGAGTCCGAGTCCCCCAGCAACTGAACAAACCCAGTCCGCCGATCAGCCTCCGGACGTGACGAACGAGGTGTCTCCGAATCGTGCCCGCACCGCTCGCTGCCGTTATCGTCCTCGCTGCCGGAGCGGGTACCCGGATGAAGTCGCGCGCCCTGCCCAAGGTGCTGCACGGGTTCGCCGGACGCTCGATGCTCGGCCATGTCTTGGCCGCGGTCGTCCCGCTGGCCCCGGAGCAGACGGTTGTGGTCGTCGGCCACCGTCGGGACGAGGTGGTCGCCCACCTCGCCACGATCTCTGCCGGTGCGCAGGCTGTCGTCCAGGCCAAGCAGAACGGCACAGGCCACGCTGTCCGGCTCGCTCTCGCCGCCGTGGCGGCCGAACGCGGCGGCACTGTGGTTGTGGTCCCGGGCGACGCCCCGCTGCTCACCGCCAGTGCCCTGACGGCCCTCGTCGCCGAGCACGAGAGCAGCGGCGCAGCCGCGACGCTCCTGACGAGCGTGCTCGAGGAGCCGTTCGGGTACGGCAGAGTGCTGCGATCCACCGACGGCTCGGTGCGCCGCGTCGTCGAACAGAAGGAC
This sequence comes from Jatrophihabitans sp., assembly GCA_039937915.1. Taxonomy (GTDB): domain Bacteria; phylum Actinomycetota; class Actinomycetes; order Mycobacteriales; family Jatrophihabitantaceae; genus Jatrophihabitans. Next base: position 2,369 of record JBDTFN010000002.1, read on the forward strand.
GCGAGCTGCGAGGAACTGGCGGTCACCGAGGTCGCGACGAGCGTCTACGCCTTCGACCACGCGTTGCTGCGCGAGGCGATCACGCAGCTGTCGACCCAGAACGCCCAGGGCGAGGAGTACCTGCCCGACGTGGTCGAGATCTTGGCCCGCCAGGGCGGTCGCATCGCCGCTGTCGTGGTGCCGGCCGACCAGACCGCGGGGGTCAACGATCGGGTACAACTCGCGTCGGCGGCGAAGGCCTACAACGCGCGGCTTATCGAGGGACATATGCGGGCCGGGGTCACGGTGCTCGACCCGGCCAGTACCTGGATCGACGCGGAGGTGCAGGTGGCTGCCGACGTCACCCTGGCCCCTGCGGTGTACCTGCACGGCACGACCTGCATCGACGAGGGAGCCCAGATCGGTCCGGACGTCTCACTCACTGACACCGTCGTCGGAGCCCGATCGCGCCTCACCCGCACCGTCGCGGTCGGGGCACGTATCGGTGCCGACGTCACCACCGGCCCCTTCGCCTATCTCCGACCGGGAACGACGCTGGCCGACGGTGTTCACATCGGTACGTCGGTGGAGATCAAGAACAGTGACGTCGGGACGGGCAGCAAGATCCCACACCTGTCCTATGTCGGTGACGCGAGCATCGGCGCACACAGCAATATCGGCGCGGCCACGGTCTTCCTCAACTACGACGGCGTCGCCAAACATCGCAGCATCGTCGGTGACCACGTCAAGATCGGCGGCGACAACATGATCGTCGCACCGGTAGAGGTCGGCGACGGCGCGTACACCGCAGCGGGCTCGGTGATCACACAGGACGTTCCGCCGGGCGCCATGGGGGTTGCCCGCGGGTCGCAGCGCAACGTGGCAGGCTGGGTACAACGCAAGCGGGCCGGTACCCCCGCCGCGGATGCTGCCGCCCGAGCCCTCGCAGAGACCGACGGAGAGAACTAGATGTCGACACTGCAGGTCGCCGGTCGCAAGAGCCTCGTCCTGCTGTCCGGCGGGGCCTACCCCGAGCTCGCTGACGAGATCGCCGCCCAGATCGGCGTCACGATAACCCCCACAACGCGACGGGTCTTCGCCAACGGCGAGCTGTTCATCCGCCCGAACGAATCGGTGCGCGGAACCGACGCCTTCGTCATCCAATCCCACACGACGCCGATCAACGAGTGGCTCATGGAGAGCCTGATCCTCGTGGACGCGCTCAAACGGGCATCGGCGAAACGGATCACGGTCGTCGCGCCGTTCTACCCCTACGCGCGACAGGACAAGAAGCATCGTGGCCGCGAGCCGATCTCGGCCCGCCTCATCGCTGATCTGTTCAAGACCGCCGGCGCGGACCGGTTGATGGCCGTCGATCTGCACACGGCGCAAATCCAGGGGTTCTTCGACGGCCCGGTCGACCACCTGTTCGCGATGCCGCTGCTCTCGGACTACATCCGAGACAAGTACGGCGCCGAGGACCTCGTCGTCGTCTCGCCGGACACTGGCCGGGTTCGCTCGGCCGAGCAGTGGGCCGACACCCTCGGAGGTCGCGAACTCGCGTTCGTCCACAAGAGCCGCAACTTCGACGAGGCCAACGAGGTAGTGGCCAACCGTGTGGTCGGTGACGTCGCGGGACGCTGCTGCCTGCTCATCGACGACATGATCGACACCGCCGGTTCGATCACCAAGGCCTCGGAACGGCTCTTCGCCGACGGCGCCACGGATGTGATCATCGCCGCCACCCACGGCATCTTCTCCGGCGACGCCACTGACCGGCTGAAGAACAGCCGGATCAGTGAGGTCGTCGTTACGAATACCCTGCCCATCGGCCCCGAACAGCGCTTCGACAAGCTCACCGTCCTGTCGATCGCCCCCCTACTCGGCAAGGCCATCAAAGAGGTCTTTCAGGACGGCTCGGTCACCAGCCTGTTCCAGGGCCGCAGCTGACGTCGCTCAGCAGTTCGTCGAGTACGGACCGCAGTTCGTCACATTGTCGACCGCGACGGCGATCAGAATGAAGTAGAGCACCATGATGCCGATGCCGACGCACAGCGCGATGATGCCGAACTTTTTCACCCGGGCTGCGTGGTGTTGTGCTCCTGCAAAATCGCCTGCGAACAGCGCTCGGTCGATGTTCTGCCAGGCCGAGACCAGCGAGTAGATCGCGAGCGGCCAGAAGAAGAGCCAATTGACGACGAACCAACCGGTCGGCTTCGGGAAGGCGGCTGCGGCTGCGTACCCGGGGGCGGCGTAGGGCTGCTGGCCGTACTGCGGCTGCGGAGGGTACTGCCCATACGGTTGCTGCCCGTAGGGCTGCTGCGCGGGAGGTTGCTGACCGTAGGGCTGCTGCTGGCCGTAGGGCTGCTGCGCAGGCTGCGGCTGACCGTAGCCGTAGGGCTGCTGCGCGGGCGGCTGCTCGCCGTAGGGCTGCTGCTCGCCGCTCGGGGGAGGTTGGCTGCTCATGATGACCTTTCGCCGGGTGAGGTGTGACGCACGTAGTGAACACCAGCACCCCTCGCTGCCGTGCAATCTGAGGTCCAAAGCGCCGCGATTCGGGCGAAATCAGCGACGTGGCGTGCAACATCGCCCGCTGCCCACTCTATCGAAAGAAACTATTGACTTTAGAGTGCGACGAATCTAACGTAGGAGTCGACTTCCGATGCGGAAGGAGACGGTCATGAACACCGCAGTGTTGAGACGGCCTGGATCCTCAGCTACGTCCACGCTCCGTCGCTGGCGTCGTTGCGATCCCGCGAGGCACAACCGCTCCTCACCTAGAGGCTGGTACTCCCCCGCTCTGTTGTGGGGTGTAGGTCCTCGACGGCCGGGCCACACATTTCGAGCGTGATGGTCATGGTCACGACGCAGCTATCGGGTCAGCAGGTCTCGCCTTCGCGTCGGCGGCTGTTCGCGGGTCGAGGCCGGCCCTCGCTGTATGCGCGGGTTGTCTTGGTGAATGCGGCGATCCTGCTCCTTGCCCTGCTGTTGCTTGTGCTGACTCCGATAACGGTGTCCTCCTCGGTCTCCACGGGACAGGTCGCCGTGCTCCTTGGTGCGTTCGCCGCGATGGTGGTCGCGAACGCGGCGCTGCTCCGAGTCAGTTTCCGCGGGTTGATCGCCCTCACGCGTCGGATGGAGACGTTGGACCTACTTCGTCCGCGTGAGCGGCTTTCGGAGCGGGGCGGTGCGGAAACACGGACGCTGATCAGCGGCTTCAACACCATGCTGGATCGACTCGAGGCCGACCGTCGCGAGAGCACCCGCCGCAGCGTTGCTGCCCTCGAGAACGAGCGACTGCGCATCAGCCGAGAACTGCACGACGAGATCGGGCAGCGAATGACAGGCATCGTGCTGCAACTGAGCCGCATCCACGCCGACGTGCCAGGCACCGTGCGTTCCGGGGTCGAACGGGCGCAGGACGAAGCGCGCGCCGTGTTGGGTGAGATCGGCGCACTGGCATGGCAGATACGGCCCGGGATTCTCGACGACCTCGGCCTGCTCAACGCGTTGGAGTCACTCGCACAATCCTTCGGCGACAGCGGGCCCGCGCGGATCGAGTCAGTTCTGCCACAGCAGTTGCCGCCGATGTCCAGCGAAGTCGAACTTGCTCTTTACCGCATCACCCAGGAGGCGCTGACCAACGCCGTTCGACACTCCGGTGCTAGGAGAATCAGCGTCCGGCTATGGACCACACGGGAGGAACTCACCCTGCAGGTCATCGACGACGGGCGCGGACTGTGCGATGCCGATCAGGTAGATCCTGGCCTTCGCGGAATGCGCGAACGGGCGCTGTTGATCGACGCCCGTCTCGCCACACACGAGAATCCGCCCCACGGTCTGCGGGTCGAGCTCGTTGTTCCCATCTCGCAGCTGGATGGTTCGACGTGACGATCCGCGTCCCCGCCCACGTACTCGTCGCCGACGATCACGCTGTCGTCCGAGAGGGCGTCAAGGCACTGTTCGAGCGGCAGGCCGATCTGCAGGTCACCGTCGAAGCCGTCGATGGCGCGGACGCGGTCGGTAAAGCCACCACCGCGGACGTGGATCTCGCGATCCTGGACATCGCCATGCCCAAGCTCACCGGCCTGCAGGCGGTCCGCGAGATCATCCGCCGTCGGCCAGACCTGCCGATCGTGTTGTTGTCGATGTATGACGGCGAGCAGTATTTTTTTGAAGCCGTGGCCGCCGGCGCGGCTGGCTATGTGCTCAAACGGCAGGCCGACCTCGACCTCATCGAGGCGTGTCGCGCCGCGCTGCGCGGGGAACCGTTCATCTATCCCCCCGCGCTCGGCACGCTGATGCGCCGCTATCTCGAACGCGCTGCGCGCGGCGAGCAGCCTGGACGCGGGCCGCTGACCCCACGTGAGAGCGAGGTGGTGAAGCTGATCGCCGAAGCGCACAGCTCGCGCGAGATCGCCGACCTACTCACGGTCAGCGTCAAGACCGTAGAGCGGCACCGTTCGAACATCCTCGACAAACTCGGCATGCGGGACCGGGTCGAACTGACCCGCTACGCGATACGCAACGGACTCGCCGAACCATGACTCGCCGCGATCAGTACGCGACCCGCCCACTAACGAAGAGGGTGTGAAAGATGAGGCCCAGCACGGATAGACCCACGCTTGTGCCGAAGCGAGGATGAACGCGTGTTGCAGCCTCACACAGAGGGTTCGGTTCGGTCGTCCTGGTCGGGCGGTGTCACGGCGCCCGAAGGCTCAGGTGACTCGCCGGTGTGGGGGCGTCGTCGCGCGGGCTACCCCACCGGAAATCGGAGCCGAGCGCTGCTGACTGCCGTCGACGGATTCCGGCCCGACGTCGTCCATGCTGATACCTCCACCGTCGTGATCACCGCGTCGGTGCTCGATGTGGCGGGTTTCCTCCGCCGACCAGCCAACATCCGCCGCTATCTCACCGGGGTTCTGCCTGGTACAGCGGCGCCGCACCACCATTCGGAACTCCTGCGCGGCAGATGGGAGTTCAAGGCCGACCCTTCCGGGCGCCAGTTCCACTGGTGGCTGCTCGCCCCGTATCGCGCGGAGGGAAGTCTGGACGTGTTCGGCGACTGCAACGTCAGCCTGGTGCAGTTGACCGTGCAGGTGTACCCGTCCGATGTGCCCGGCACCGTCGTGCATGACGTCGCACGCGCCGTGCTGCACGGGCTGCGTCGATGCATAGAAACCGACGTCCGCCCCCTGGGCGACCACGCGCCACAACGGCGGCAGACGCGGAGTTCCCGGCCTACTAGATCAATGTGCTCTTTCGACGCGAACCTCACCGGACAGCTCCCACCGAACCCACGATGAATCCGCCTCTCCTCGAGGCAGAATGGACCGCGCTGAGCGGACGTTTCCACGACAGCTGCGACGAGGGACGCTCCCGCTGCAGGTAGCGGCAGGAGGCGAGCCGGCGTGACTGCATCCGCGGGTGCGGTGGGGCCGCCTGCAGACATCTTCGCGCCGGTCGACACGGGATCTCCTGGGGCTGGTTACTCCCGGCGATCGGCGTCGAAGTAATCTCGATCGTTGCGTTTGCCCGCATGCGTCGAAGCATCGAACGCGATCAGCATATCGGCGTCCGCCGGCCCCGCCGTCTCGAACGTCTATCTCTACCGGCAACTTCGCCGGGTCGGTGCCAATACCGCCGCGGTCACCTGGACGCTGCTCGCCGGCACGGTCGTCAGCGGTCTCGCGTTCAGCACCATCACCATCGCCGGAACTCTGCTGTCCGGAAGCACCACGCTGGCCGAGATCGTCGGTGCCAGCGTTTTGAGCCTCACCACCGGTGCCCTACTGGTCGGCGGCCTGGCCACCATCACCAAGCACCCCGCGCCGCTGGTCCGCATCGTGGGGGCGAGCATGGCGCGCCTGCCGCGCCGGTGGACCCATCGCGATGCCGGCGCCACCCCCGAAAGCAGTAAGCACCGCGTCGTGGAGCAACTGGCCGCCATCCAGCCTCGAGTGCGCGACTGGAGCACCGCTCTCGCGCTGTCCATTCTTAGCTGGACTGCTGACCTCGCCTGCTTCGTGTTGTGTCTGTACGCGGTGGGCGCCGACGGTGTGGTGCTCAGCGTCGCCGTGTTGGCCTACGTCGCTGGTCTGGCCACCATCGGACTCTCGGTGACGCCCGGCGGTCTGGGAGGCGTCGAGGCGGGAATGCTCATCGTGCTGACGCACGGCGGGGTTGCCAACCCGCTCACCCTCGCCGGGATCGTGATCTACCGGCTGGTCGCCTACCGGCTGGTCGCCTACCTGCTGTTCGGTGCGGTCGGCTGGCTCGCGTGGCTGGATGTCCACCGCCGCCAACCTTCGCGGATCGAGGGCTGCGCGGGGTGCGACGATATTCCCGACGCTCTGACCGTTCCGTGAACAAGGGCTAGGCGAAAAGCCCTCGTGTCCCGGTTCACGAGCGCTCAGCCCGATGTCCGGTGCTCGGCGAGTCGGGCGAAATCAGCGACGGACAGCGTCTCGCCGCGAGCCGAGGGATCGATCCCGGCGGCACGCAAGGCCGCTTCGGCCGCCGCTGCCGAACCCGCCCACCCGGCCAGCGCTGCGCGCAGGGTCTTGCGACGCTGCGCGAAGGCGGCGTCCACGACGGTGAAGACCTCGGCGCGGGTGGCGAGCGTGCGTGGAGGCTCTCGGCACACGAGCCGAACCAGTCCGGAACCCACGTTCGGTACCGGCCAGAACACCGAGCGCGGCACCGCCCCAGCCCGGGTGGTCGCCGCGAACCAGGCTGCCTTGACACTCGGCACCCCGTAGACCTTCGACCCCGGCGGTGCGGCGAGGCGGTCGGCAACCTCTGCCTGCACCATCACCAACGCACGGCGTAGCGACGGAAGGGTGTTCAGCAGATGCAGCACGACCGGGACGGCGATGTTGTACGGCAGATTGGCGACCAGCGCGGTCGGCGGGTCACCGGGCAGCGCGGTCAGCCGCAGCGCGTCCGCGATCACTACGGTCAGGGCCGCGTCCGGCAGTCGGTCACCGACGGTGTCGGGCAGTGCGCCGGCCAGGACCGGATCGATCTCGACCGCGGTGACCGGGTGACCGGCGTGCAGCAACCCGAGGGTCAGCGATCCGAGACCCGGACCGATCTCGAGCACTGTCTCTTCGTCGATCAACTCGGCCGTCCGGACGATCCGCCGAATCGTGTTGGGGTCGTGCAAGAAGTTCTGCCCCAGCGTCTTGGTCGGCCGGACACCCAACCGCTGCGCGAGTTCTCTGATCTCCGCCGGGCCCAGGAAGACCGCGCTCACCGCGGGTCGAGCGCGAGTCTGTCCATGACCAGCCGGGCGTACAGGGCCGCACCAGGGGCCAGGACGGCCTCGTCGAAGATCGCGTGCGGCGAGTGGTTGAACGGCGCAGTGTTCGGGTCGCCGCCGGGCGGTGTCGCGCCGAGGAAGGCCATCGCGCCAGGAATCTCGTCCAGGACCCGCGAGAAGTCCTCCGAGCCGGTGTGCGGATTCGGCATGATCATCGCCGCGGGCTCGCCGAATAGGGCGGCGGCGGTGGCGCCGAAGAAGTCGGCCATTCCGGCGTCGTTCGTCGTGACCGGGTACATGGTTTCGTAGCGGACGTCGGCGTGCAGCCCGTGCGCCTCGGCAATGCCCCGGCACAGCCGCACCGCACGTTCGGTGACCGCCTGCTGGTTGGCAGCAGAGAAGGTCCGGACGGTCGCCTCGATCTCGGCCCGGTCAGGGATGATGTTGTGCTGCGTGCCGGCGTGCAGCCGACCGACGGTGATCACGACGGGGTCGAACACATCGAACTGCCGGGTCACGAGCGTCTGCAACGCCGTGACGATCTCGGCTGCGACGGCGACCGGGTCCTGCGCATGGTGCGGGGTGGACGCGTGTCCACCAGAACCTAGGACCGTCACGTGCAACACGTCGGCGGCCGACATCATCGGGCCGGGGCGCAGAGCGACGACGCCGCTGGGGATCGTCGACGACGCGACGTGCATGAAGAACGCGGCCTCCGGGCGCGCACCGGCCGCGTCGAGGACCCCGGCCCGGATCATGTGTCCGGCGCCGTCGAAGCCCTCCTCACCCGGCTGGAACATCAACACCACATCGCCGGGCAGGTCGTCGCGATGCGCGCTGAGCAGTCGGGCGGCGCCGATGAGCATCGCGGTGTGCAGATCATGGCCGCAGGCGTGCATCGCATCAGTGGTCGACGCGAAGTCCAGGCCGGTCTCCTCGGTGACGGGAAGTCCGTCCATGTCGGCGCGCAGCAGCACCGAACGGCCGGTCGAGCGCCCCCCGCGCAGGACGGCGACGACCGAGGTGAGGCCGCTGCCCCCGGCAGTGATCTCCAGCGGCAGACCGTCCAGCGCGGCGAGGACGCGCTGCTGAGTACGCGGCAGGTCGAGCCCGATCTCCGGGTCGGCGTGCATGGCCCGCCGGAAGGCGATCAGATCGCCCTGCAGTCCGGCGGCCTCGGTCAGTAGATCAGCAGTCGAGGACACGACCCGACCATAGCCGGATCAGTAGTAGTTGTGGCCCTGCCAGAAGCTCCAAGCGCCACACGGCGTGCTGTACCGAGCCTTGATGTAGCCCAGGCCCCACGCGATCTGGGTCCGCGCGCTCGTCTGCCAGTTCGGCCCTGCGGAGGACATCTTCGATCCGGGGAGGGCCTGCGGGATGCCGTAAGCGCCACTCGGGTTCGCCGCGGAGACCCGCCAGCCACTCTCCCGGTTCCACATCTGTACGAGGCAGCTGTATTCCTGATCGCCCCAGCCGTAACCCGCGAGCAACTCGCGGGCGATCGCCTTGGCCGAACCGGGGCTCGGCACCGGCGCGGACGGTACGGATGCCCCGCCGGAGCTCTGGCTCGCGGTGTCGCCGGGCGAGCGGATCACGATGACTTGCCTGGTCCCGACCGCAAGCACCTTGGTGCGCGGTTCGGCGACGGTGACCGCCTTGACCTTGGTCCGCGTCACCACGACACCGTCGACGTACACGACCAGGTACGTGACCTGCACCTTGCCGTCGCGACCGGGCGTCACGACCCGGGTGGAGCCCTTGTCGAGATTGGGGTCGTTCTGACGACTGGTCCGGAACGCAAGCGCCTCGGCGCTGGTGACCGATTTCCGCTCGACCCGCTCCAGTGTGATGACCTGGCCCTGGACAGTGTTGGTGTTTGCCGGCACCGAGAGTGTGTCGTTTGCGCCGACCCGCACGCCGATCTCGTCGAGCATCTGGCCGACGGTCGGCTCGGTCGTCAGGACCGTCTGGGTGATTCCGTCGTGGATCACGGTGATCGAGCGCGGCGTGCGGATCGAGATATCGGTCGGGCCGAGAGGCAGCCGGCGTGAGCGCGAGACCGAGACGAAGTCCTGCGTGCTGTAACCGAGCGCGGCCAGCGCGCTCTGCACGGTGCGATAGGTCGTCCACACCTCGATCGACCGACCGTCGACCTGAAGGTGCAGCAGCCGACCGCGCCGCAACACGATCTCCATGCCGTCGGTGATCTTGCTCGACGCGGATGGAGCGAGCAGATCGTGATTGTCGGCGTGCAGACCGTGGTCGGACAGCGCCTCGCCGACGCTCCCGGCGGTCGTCCGGAACGACGTCGACTGACCGTCGACATTGACGTGCACCGTGCGATCGACCGAACTCCAGACGACAGGGGCGGCGATCAAGCCGGCTATCACGGCACCGTACAGGCCGTACTTGATGCTTCGCAGCACTGAGCGAGCTCCTCAGATTCTCCGGCGGATGTGCGCTGTAGTTCGACGACGCGCAGGTGACAAATCCACCGGACGGTCACGGAACTATAACGGGCAGGTCACCGTTCGGCAAAGGCCGCCCGGCACAAGAGCACCGGCCGTGGACGTCCACAGGACGACCACGGCCGGTTTGCGTGCTGCTTACTACCTAAAAGAACTGCCGGACCGGACGCCTCAGAGGCGGGCGCCGCACACCGGCCACGGGCTGCTGCCGCGGGCGTTGTACAGCCTGGTCGCGACGGCGATCTGCTGCTCGCGGCTGGCGAGGTCGGCGCGCGGCGCGTATTGGCCGCCGCCGTTGCTCAACCACGTGCCGGAGTCGAACTGGACGCCACCGTAGAACCCGTTACCGGTATTGATGTGCCAGTCACCGCCGGACTCGCACTGCGCCATCGCGTCCCAGTTCAGACCATTGCTCTGCAGCGTGGGCTGAGGGCCATTGCTCTGCCGCGTGGGCTGGGGGCGGGCCTTCGTACCGACCCGTTCGACCTTGGTCCGCGGGCTCGACTCGACGGACCGGGCGACAACCTTGCGGCCGGCGTTCTTCCCATCGACATAGGTGGTTGCGTAGGTGACCCGCTCCGTGCCGGCCCGACCAGAGGTGACGACCTCGCTCTGATCGCTGTAGAGCTTCGAGTCCTTGATCTGCTTGACGTCGAAGCCGATCGTGCTGGTCTTCGTGTTCGTCACGATGGTTATTCGCTGCACGCGGATAGCCAGGCCTTCGGTCAGCACGCTGCTGACAGCGGGCGTGATCTTGTCGTTGGAGTCGAATGCGACGTCGGCGTCTTTCAACACCTCTCCGACGGTGCTCGCGGTGGAGACGACCTTGACCGTCTTGCCCAGGCTCGTGATCAGGACGTCCTTGGGCTTGCGGACATCGATCGACGTGGCGGCGTCGAGCGGCAGACGCTTCGACCGTGAGACCGAGACGAAGTTCTGCTGCGAGTAGCCGAGTTGGTCGAGCGCCAGTGCGACGGTCGGAGCGGTCGTCCAGACGTCGAGGCGCTTGCCGTCGACGTTCAGATGCAGTAGCCGACCATGCTTCAGCACGATCTTCTCGCCATCGGACACCGTGGAACCAAGGTTGGGCGCCACGATGTCGTGAGCCGTCACGTCGTAACCGGCCTGCTTCAGCACGCCACGGACGTTGGCGGCGTCGGTCTCGATCTTCTTCATCTGGCCGTCGACCACGAGGGTGACGGGGGTGCTGCTCGAGGCGGTGGCGAAGACGGTCACGCCGCCCACCAGACCGGCCAGAACCGCACCGTAAAGGCCGTACTTGACACTGCGACGCACACGAACTCCTATCGTTGATCGCACTCTTCGTGCACTCATCGGTCACGACAACGTAACGACCGAATCGGGCTCCACCAAAATGCTGCCCGCCCCGAAAGTACGATTTGCCAGTTTTATTGCTGGCAATCGCTAGCGTGACCGGCAGCGCTTTCGGCGCGAGAGAGCAGAGTGAATCGATCACACGCGCGCCTGAACCCCCCGCAATTAGGCGCATACGTTCGTCTGTCTCAAGCAGCGCTTGAACCTCGCACTCCGGCCCCACCGGACGCCACGAAAAAATCGCAGAAATTTCTTGTGAGCGCGCCCACGTAGCCCGCAAAAGGTCACCCGAACCCTCACCGCACGGCGAAGCCGAACACTCTTTCACCGGTCTCCCGAAGCGCCGCGCACAGCGTTTCGACGGTGTGTCCGCCGGCCTCGGCCAACGCCCGCACCGTGAAGGGCAGCAGCCGGGGAGCGTTCGGTCGGCCACGCAACGGATGAGGGGTCAGGAACGGAGCGTCGGTCTCCACCAGGACCTGCCCGAGTGGCGACACCGCGGCCGCCTCCCGTAGCCCGGGCGCGTTCTTGAAGGTGACCACCCCCGGGAACGACAGGACGTAACCGGCCGCCACGCACTCTCGAGCCATCTCGGCGTCCCCGGAGAAAGCGTGGAACACCACCTGCTCCGGCGCCCCCTCCTCACGCAGGATCCGCAAGACATCGGCGTGCGCGTCGCGGTCGTGGATCATCAGCGGCTTGCCGACCCGCTTCGCCAGATCGATGTGCCGACGAAAGTGCTCCTGTTGCGTCGCCGGATCCGTACGATCCCAGTAGTAGTCCAGGCCCGTCTCCCCCACCGCGACCACGCACGGATCCCCCGCGAGCCGCTCGAGCTCGGCGTAGCCGTCCTCGTCCAGTCCGTCCACCTCGGTCGGATGCACCGCCACCGCTGCATAGACGTCCGGATGCACCCGAGCAGCTTCGACGCACCACTGCGAGGAGGCCACCGTGTCCCCGACGGTTACCGCCGCCACCACACCCACCGCCCGCGCCTCGGCCATCACCGAAGCCACGAACTGAGCCGATGCCGCTACTCCCGACCGCTGCGCCATCGCGTCCAGATGCGTGTGGGAGTCGAAGACTGACGACGGAAGCGGTTCAGGGGACGGCACGGGCACGCAACGATCAGGACTCGGGGGACAGACGGGCGAGCTCCTCGTCCACGACCACCGGGTCCAGTTTCGTGAACAGGGGCGTCGGCGGTGCCAACGCACGTCCGACGTCGATCGGGACCGATTCCCAGCGCGCGCCGGTCTCGTAGTCGCCGGTGAGCACCGAATAAGACGGCGAGCCGACCGCGGTGGGTTCGTCGACCTCGACGAGGTCGGGCATTGCCGCCCACCGGTCCGAGCCGCGCAGCATCGCGTGCACCCGAGTCGAGGATTTAGGCAGGAACGGGGTGAGCAGGGTTTTCGCATCGTCCACGACCTGCAGGGCTACGTGCAGCACCGACGCCATCCGGACCGGGTCGCTGTTCTTCAACTTCCACGGCTCCATGTCGGACAGATACTTGTTCGCGGTCGACACCACCGCCATGGCCTCACCGATCGCCGCCTTCTGGCGTGAGCGGGCGAGTAGGTCACCGACCGTGCCGAACGCCGCCTTCGACGAGGCCAGCAGGGCGCGGTCGGCGTCGGTGAGATCGCCGGGTGCCGGGATCGAGCCCAGATTCTTCGCCGTCATCGCGATGGTGCGGTTGACCAGGTTGCCCCAGCCTGCGACGAGTTCGTCGTTGTTGCGCCGGACGAACTCCGACCACGTGAAGTCTGTGTCCTGCGTCTCCGGGCCTGCGGTGGCCAGGTAGTAGCGCAGGGCATCCGCGTCGTAGCGCGAGAGCATGTCGCCGACGTAGATGACGACGTTGCGCGAGGAGGAGAACTTGCGACCCTCCATGGTCAGAAACTCGCTCGACACCACGTCGTAGGGCCGTTCGAGGGCGCCGAGCGGCCCTGGAGTGCCGCCCTTGGCGCCGATGCCGGAGTAGCCCATGAGCATCGCGGGCCAGATCTCGGAGTGGAAGACGATGTTGTCCTTGCCCATGAAGTAGTAGTGCTGGGGCTTCTTCCCTGTTACGGCGTCGGCCTGCCACCATGCTCGCCAGGCGTCCGGGTCACCAGTACGCTGAGCCCACTCGATGGAGGCGGACAGGTATCCGATCACCGCGTCGAACCAGACGTAGATCTTCTTGTCGTTGCGGTCGCGCCATCCGTCGAGAGGTACCGGGATGCCCCATTCGAGGTCACGGGTGATCGCGCGTGGCTTCAGGTCGCCGAGCAGGTTGAGGCTGAACCGCTGGACGTTCGGCCGCCAGTGGTCCTGCTGTTTGAGCCACTCGGTGAGCACATCGGCGAAGGCCGGCAGGTCGAGGAAGTAATGCTCGGTCTCGATGAACTTCGGGGTCTCTCCGTTGATGCGGCTGCGCGGCTCGATCAGATCGATCGGGTCGAGCTGGTTCCCGCAGTTGTCGCACTGATCACCGCGGGCCTGCGGGTAGTCGCAGATCGGACAGGTGCCTTCGATGTAGCGGTCTGGAAGAGTGCGCCCGGTCGACGGGCTGATCGCGCCGAGTTGGGTCTTGGCGAAGATGTAACCGTTGGCCAGCAGGCCGAGGAAGAGATCCTGCACGACGGCATAGTGGTTGGTCGTCGTCGTCCGGGTGAACAGGTCGTAGGACAATCCGAGCTTCTGCAGATCCTTGGCGATGACCAGCGCGTTGCGGTCGGCGAGTTCACGCGCGGTCACGCCCTCGTTGTCGGCCTGGACCTGGATGGGCGTGCCGTGCTCGTCGGTGCCGCTGACCATGAGCACCTTGTTGCCGGCCATGCGCTGGTAGCGGCTGAAGACGTCGGACGGGACGCCGAAGCCGGCGACGTGGCCGATGTGCCGCGGTCCGTTGGCGTACGGCCACGCGACCGCGGTCAGGATGTGCTCATTCACGTCGGTCAGCCTAGTGACGCGGCCGCACGCGCTCATCGCGGATGACGTCGCGGGAATGGACGGTCAGCGGGTCGAGCCGGACTTTGCCGCGACGACGGCGTCGAACACCTCGCGTTTGGGGCGGTCGTGGGCGCGGGCGACCTCGGCGATCGCCTCCTTGCGCGGCTGACCGGCGG
>JBDTFN010000003.1:0-14252 GCA_039937915.1 Jatrophihabitans sp.
CGGCTTCATCGGGTAGGCCTCGAGCGCCGAAGCACCGGCATCGCGAGCCAGGTCGACCGTGCCGCCCACCAGCGCCCGGCTCACGCCCTGGTGCCGAAACCCAGCCCGCACGACGAGACAGGTGACCGCCCAGATGCCTGGCGCGTCCTGATCCTCACTCCGGCCTTTCCACGTCGTCTGCCGCAGGAATCCGTAATCGCGGCGCGGCGCCACCGAGCACCAGCCGACCGGCTCTCCGTCAAGATGGGCGATCACGCCATGGCCCTCGACGACCTGGTCGCGCAGCAGTTCCCGGCGGCCCTGGACGTCGTCGGCGTGCTGTGCGTACCAGCCCATCCGGTAGCCCTGGCACTGGCAACGGGCCGCCTGGCCCTTGTTCCCGAACACGATTTGGACCTCGTCGAAGAGGTCGTCACGAACCGACTGAACGGTGATCCCCATCGGTTCAGACTCGCATTCGTCCGGCCCCGGGACTAGAGCGTCTCGAGGAAATCGGGCAGATCACGCCACAACGCGATCCGCAGCGGCAGTGGCATCCCGTTGTTCGCGCCCGAAGGGCCGGGCAGGACGAAGGCCGGAATACCCCCGACCGTCCAGGACAGCACACCGTAGTCGCGGGGCTGCCGCTCCCCTGCGGCGCGGGCATACGCCGACGCCGCGGTCTTGCTGACGAACGCCACGGCCGGTGGCTTCGCGGCCCGTAACCTGGCCACGAACCCGGCCAGGTCGAAGACCGGCGGTTCCCCGCGTACGGCGTGTTCGGTCCGCACCAGATCGGTCAGGCCCACACCGTGACGCAGCACCTGGTCCGCGGATTCGGGATCGAGCAATGCCGACGTCAGACCGCTCTCATGCAGCAGCACCCAGAACTTGGTCCCCGCGCCGTCGTACCAGAGCGGGCGACCCTCGCGGTGCCACAGTGCGATCGTGCCGGCGATCACCACCCGGAGTCCGGGCGCCAGCAGATCTTCCACTCGTCAGAGGTCGAGCAAAGCTTCCAAGCCGACGGTCAGCCCTGGATGTTTCGCAACCTCGCGGACGGCGAGCAGAACGCCAGGCATGAACGAGACCCGGTCGAGCGAATCGTGGCGGATGGTGAGGGTCTCGCCCTGCCCACCGAAGATGATCTCCTGGTGCGCGATCATGCCGGCGATGCGCAGCGAGTGCACGCGCACACCGTCGACGTCGGCCCCGCGAGCGCCCGCCATCTCCTGGGTCGTCGCGTCGGGGGCTGCGGAGACGCCGGCGTCGGCGCGGGCCTCGGCGATCATCTGTGCCGTGCGTACCGCCGTGCCGCTGGGCGCGTCGGCCTTCCCGGGGTGGTGCAGTTCGATCACCTCGGCCGAGTCGTAGTACCGCGCGGCGAGCTGGGCGAACTTCATCGACAGCACCGCGCCGATGCCGAAGTTCGGGACGACGAGGATGCCCACTTCGGGCACGTCGGCAAGCCAGGTGCGAATGGTGTCAAGGCGTTCACCGGTCATCCCGGTGGTGCCGATGACGGCGTGGATCCCCTGGTCGATCGCGAAGCGGATGTTGTCCATCACGACGTCGGGATGGGTGAAGTCGACGAGCACCTGGGACCCGGCGTCAGCGACGCTGAACAACCAGTCTCCGGCGTCGACCATGGCCACGAGTTCCAGATCGTCGGCACCGTCGACCGCCTGGCAGGTCTGCTGCCCCATGCGGCCACGGGCACCCAGCACTCCGACCCGAATCGGTTCGATCATCGTCATGTCGCTCTCCTTGTCACACGGCGCCGTCGAAGTCGTGCGCACCGAACGGTCCTACCACGGTCAGGCAGCGCGGGCGGCGCATCACATCGGCTGCGACCTCGATGATGTCGGCCGAGGTGACCGCGTCGATGCGGTGCAGCACCTCGTCGATGCCGATGATGTCGCCATAGGCGATCTCGCTCTTGCCGATACGGGTCATGCGCGACCCCACGTCCTCGAGCCCGAGAACCAGCCCGCCGCGCATCTGTCCCTTGCCGCGTTCGATCTCGGCCGCGGTCAGCGTCCCCTCCGCGACGGAGTCCAACTCCTCGATCATCAGCGACAGCACCTCCTCGGCTTTCCCAGGTTGGCATCCCGCGTACACGCCGAACGTCCCGGCGTCGGCGAAGGCGCTGGTGAAGGAGTAGACCGAGTAGGCCAGCCCGCGCTCCTCCCGCACCCGCTGGAACAGCCGCGAGCTCATGCCTCCACCGAGCGCGGAGGACAGCACCCCGAGGGCGTAACGGCGAGGGTCGTGGCGCGCCATGCCGTGACACCCCAGCAGCAGATTGGCCTGCTCGGTGTCGTCCGGCACGACGTGGACCCGATGGGCCGGCCGGCCCTTCGCACCCAGCCCATTCGCCGATGCACGCGGAGGTTTCGACGGCCGGGACGGGTCCAGCCGTCCGTCGAAGGCGCGGCGCACCAGGCGCACCACGTTCGCGTGGTCGACGTTCCCGGCCACCGACACCACCATCGCGTCAGGGGTGTACCGCCGCCGGTAGTACCCGGCGACCTGAGTGCGGGTGAGCGCACGGATGGAGTCCTCGGTGCCGAGAATCGGACGTCCGATCGGGACGTCGCCGAACAGCGCGTCGGAGAACTCGTCGTGAACGAGGTCGCCCGGGTCGTCGTCGCGCATCGAGATCTCCTCGAGCACAACGCCCCGTTCGACAGCGAGGTCCTGGGCGGTGATCGTCGCATTGAGGACGACGTCACTGACGATGTCCAGCGCGACCTCGAGATCGCGGTCGAGGACGGTGGCGTAGTAGCAGGTGTGTTCCTTCTCGGTGAAAGCGTTGAACTCACCGCCGACGGTGTCCATCGAGCTTGCGATGTCGAGCGCTGTCCGGGTGGTAGTCCCCTTGAACAGCAGGTGTTCCAGGAAGTGGCTGGTGCCGGCGAGCGACACCGACTCGTCTCGCGACCCGACCGGCACCCACACGCCGACGCTGGCGCTGCGAACACCGGGCATCGCTTCGGTGACGATGCGAAGCCCACCAGGCAGGAGGGTGCGGGTGATGACGCCGCCACCGGTGGCGGCATTCAACCGACGAGTGCTCGCCCGGGTGATCGGGTGCGTGTTGCTGACTGCGGGCATCGTCTGATCCTACGGATCGCGACGCACTCCGGGCAGCGGCATCAGAGGCGCACGCCGCGGAAGGTCTTCTCCCGCGGAGTCACCACGATCGGGAAATGCCCCGGGCGCAGTCCGACCAGGACTCCGGCGAGGTGCAACAACGGATTCCAGAGCAGCAACGCGCGGACGGCCCAGGCCAGTAGACCGAGACCGAGGCCGAGCGCACCGAGTAGTGGCGTCAGCAACCAGATCACCAGTTGGGCCACCATCCCGGCCGCGGACAGGTGCCCGGGCCAGCGCGCGGTTACCGCAAAGTGCACCGTCACTGCGGCAGCCAGCACGGTCGCGGCGAGCCAGGCCGCTCCCAGCGCCGGGGTAGCGAGCAGAGTCTCGTACGGCAGCACCCCGAGCGTCATGATCGCCAGCAGCGCACACACGATCAGAAGTCCTGGCACACGCCGGCGCGTAGGGGTCGGCTCGTAGCACGGCAATTGCGTCAGCGGGTGCTCGGCCAGCATGGCGTCGGCCTCGGTGTAGACCTGTGCCGACGGGTACCGGACCTCGATCCGGTGCCGCGCCCACTGCGGCGCATCGGGGTGCAGCCAGAGCGCGTCGATACGCGCGTGCTCGGCCCGCACACCCTGCGTCCCGGCGACCACCCGGCCCCAGACCGAGACCACGGCTTTGACCCGCCGCACGTGCCGGTTCTGGTCGGCGGCCTCGGTCGTGCCGTAGATGTAGAAGCCGCACTCGCACTCCGGTGAGGGAGCGGGGTGCGGGATCAGCGGATAGTCGCCGGTGGGCGGATCGCATTCGGCGGTGTTGGGACCGTCGTACCAGGCCCCGTTGGAGTACAGCGGCAGAAGCATGCCGTAGTCGTCGACCCGAAAGGTACGCAGCCCGACGATCTCACCGACCAGGGGCTCCGATCCGCTGAACGCGCCCATGGCGACGGTCAGGAGGTCTGCGCGAGATCGGCCTCGAACAGGTCGAGGTGCGCCGTGTCAAGGTGCGGCAGGTCGAGGTGCGGCAGGTCGACGTCCCCGACATCGACCGGAGCGATGCGGGGCGGTACGGAAGTGTCCAGGGTCCAGCGGTCGGCGTCCTGGACGACGAAGGCCGGGATCGGCAGGACGTCATAGTGCATGCGAACCGGTCCGATGTTGCCCACGACTGCTCCCTCCGCGCGTCTCGATCTGTGGTGACCGTGACCGTACCCGACGAATCGGACATCGGCACGTCGGAAAGTTGAGCCCCGGGAAGCGATCCGCGCGCCGTCCCGTTACTAGCAGGCGGGCCTGCGCCGCGCGTACCGCGGAAAGTGCCTACGACGAACCGGCCCTACGACGAACGGATCGCGCCGATGACCGACCCTGTCCCATCCATTGCCGTTACTGGGGCGACCGGACGACTGGGCGGGCGCGTTGCCCGGCGCCTCGCCGATTCCCAAGTGCCCCAGCGCCTGCTCGTCAGGGATCCGTCCCGCGCCCCCAACCTACCCGTCTCGGACGTCGCCCAGGCGGCGTTCGACGACCCGCATGCGGTGCGTTCAGCGCTCACCGGTGTGACGACGGTGCTGATGGTGTCGGCGGCCGAGACGCCAGGGCGCGTCGCACAGCACCTGTCCTTCGTCGACGCCGCCGTCGCTGCGGGGGTCGAGCACCTGGTCTACATCTCCTTCTACGGTGCGGCAGCGGACTGCACCTTCACCCTCGGCCGGGATCACTTCGCGACCGAGCAGCACATCCGGGCGTCCGGGCTTGCGTTCACGTTCTTGCGCGATAACTTCTACGCCGACTTCATGCCTGCGCTCGTCGGTGAGGACGGCGTCATCCGCGGACCGGCCGGTGGGGGCCGCGTCGCCGCCGTGACACAGGACGACATCGCCGAGGTGGCCGTTGCCGTCCTGCGCACACCGGCGGCCCACGTCGGTGCGACCTACTCGCTGACCGGTCCGGAATCGTTGTCGTTCACCGAGATCGCGCAGGTGCTGAGCGAGACGTCGGGACGTCCGGTGCGCTACGAAAGCGAGACCGTCGAGCAGGCGTACGCGTCGCGCTCCGGATTCGATGCGCAATCGTGGCAACTCGACGCGTGGGTCTCGACCTACACCGCCATCGCCCGTGGCGAGGCCGCCGACGTCACCGACGACGTTGCGCACCTGACCGGACACGTGGCGACCTCGCTCGCCGAACTTCTGCGGCACGGCAGATCCGCGTACTGATTCCCCGATCAGCCGGGTGATACTGCCTGGTCAGCGGGCTTACGTCGTAGCGTTTCCGGGGCGATGGCGACAAGCAGGATCGGCAACGCGCAGACCAATGCGCTGAGTCCGAAAGCGGCGCCGTAGCCCGCGGCGTCGGCTATCGCGCCGGCGACGATCGGGCCGAGCACCGCACCCAGGTCACCCGACATCTGAAACACCGCGACGACCGTCCCCCCACGACCGGCGACGACGTCGCCCATGATCGCGCCCGGAGCGACCGCGTCGGCGGCTCCGGCGACGCCGAGCAGGACCGTGGCGATCATCAATCCCGCGGCGAACTGAAGAAGCGGCAGCAGAATGAACCCGGCGACGCCCACGATCGCGCCGACCACGACGACGGGACGGCGGCCACGGGTGTCGGCGAATCGACCGACCGGCAGCAGCAGCGCGCCACTGACGACGCTGATGACCAGGAAGGCCGCGTACGCCCACCCCGTACTCAGATGCAGTGAGTCGGTGACGAACTGCGGGAGGATCGCTGAACGCGCCCCGACCAGGGCGAAGTCGCCTGCGAACGATGCGGCCAGCGCGGCCAGGTAAGCCCGGTTCCGCAGGGCCGTCCCAAGCGTGATCGGGGTGTCCCGCACGGTCGAGCGGGCGGCCAACTCGCTCGAGCGCAGCGCGTTGAGGCCGATCGCCCCAGCGATCACCAACGTCCCGGCGTAGAGGAAGAACGGGGCCCGCAACGAGAAGGTGGCCACCGTACCGACGGCGGGCCCGGCGATCATCCCGAGCAGGAATGCGCCCGCCCACACGCCCTGGGCACGCCCGCGCAGGTGATCGGGGGTCACCCGGACCAGAAGGCTTGCGGCACTGACGCTGAACATGATCGAGCCGACACCGCCGATCCCGCGCAGCACCAGCAGTTGCCAATAGCTCTGGGAAAACCCCGCGAAAAAACTGGAGACGGCCACGATTCCGATGCCAGAGGCCAGCAGCAGCCGCTCGCCGAAGGCGTTCACCAGCCGACCCACGAACGGCGCCATGAGCAGTCGCGTCAGCGCGAACGCGCTGACGACCGCCCCGGCCAGGGTCTTGCTGACTCCGAACTCGCGGGCGAACAACGGCAACGCCGGCGCGACGAGACCGAACCCGAGCGCCACCATAAAGGCCACCCCGACCAGAGCCCGGACCTCGGCCGGCAGTTCGCGCAGCGACCACAAACCTGCGCTGCGCGTCACCGGCCCAGCCTATGCGCGGTAAATGCGCTCGCCGTCACGTGGAGCATGGAGCGCATGTCCACCACCCTCGCCAACTTCGCCTCCATCGTCGACGACGCAGCACTCGCACAGGCGCAGCGCACCGCGTCGATGCCTTTCGTGCACCCGCACCTCGCCCTGATGCCGGACGCGCACCTCGGGAAGGGCGCGACGGTGGGCAGCGTCATTCCGACCGACGGGGCGATCATCCCGGCTGCGGTCGGTGTGGATATCGGCTGCGGGATGGTGGCCGTCCGCTCGCAGTTCTCGCGGTCGGACCTGATCGGTGACCTGCAGGGTCTGCACAAAGCCATCGCCACCGCCATCCCGCTGTCCGCGGGCGGTCGGAACCAGCACATTCTTGACTCCGCGCGCCCACGCATCGCCGAACTCGAGGCCCTCGCCGGTGTCGAGCAGGCGGAGGCGATCTCGTCCACATGGCGCCACCAGCTGGGCACCCTCGGCTCGGGGAACCATTTCATCGAGGTCAGCCTGGACGAGACCGACGCTGTCTGGCTGTTCCTGCACTCCGGTTCGCGTGGCGTCGGCAACCGACTGGCGCAGAAGCACATTGCGATCGCGCAGGAGCAGTGCGCGCGGCGCTTCATCCGGCTGCCCGACCGGGACCTGGCCTACCTCGTCGAGGGCGACCCGGAGTTCGACGCCTACCTCGAGGCCTTGTTCTGGGCGCAGCGTTACGCCTACCTCAACCGCGAGGAGATGATGGATCGGGTGGTCGACTGCCTTTGCGCCTTCGTCGGCGTCGCCGTCGAACGGCGCGAGCAGGTGAACTGTCACCACAACTACACCGCTCGTGAGCGGCATTTCGGTCGCGATGTGTGGTTGTCCCGCAAGGGAGCGATCGACGCACATGCGGGCGTGCCCGGGTTGATCCCGGGTTCGATGGGCGACCTGTCCTACGTCGTGCGTGGCAAGGGACATCCGGGTTCGCTGTGTTCCTCGCCGCACGGAGCCGGGCGCAACTTCTCTCGGACGGCCGCGCGCAAGCGGTTCGACCGGGCCGACCTGGACCAGCGGATGAACGGGATCGCGTGGGGACACTCCGATGCGTTCCTCGACGAGCATCCTGAGGCGTACAAGCCGATCGACGTCGTGATGAACGACGCAAAGGACCTCGTCGAGATTGTGCACGCTCTACGTCAGATCGTGAACGTGAAGGGCAACTAGTCCGCCACCCCGCCCTCTCGCTGTTGCCTGTCGTGCCGCTCACTCATCCGACGGCGAAGGGCCGGGTCCGCACAAGGCGGACCCGGCCCTGGGCCGAGCTACGAGTCGATCGGGCGTCCGTCGCCGCCGGCGCGTCGGCCGGAGCGTTCTCGTCCACCAGGATCAGGCTGATCTTGCCGCGCTGGTCGATCTCGGCGATCTCGACCTGGATCTTGTCGCCGACGTTCACGACGTCCTCGACCTTGCCTACGCGCTTGCCGCGCCCCAGCTTCGAGATGTGCACCAAGCCGTCCTTGCCCGGGAGCAGCGAGACGAAAGCACCGAAGGCGGCGGTCTTGACGACCGTGCCGAGGAAGCGCTCCCCGACCTTGGGCATCTGCGGGTTGGCGATGGCGTTGATCAGGTCCACGGCGGCCTGCGCCGACGGACCGTCGGCGGCACCGACGTAGATGGTGCCATCGTCCTCGACCGACACCTGGGCACCGGTCTCGTCCTGGATCGAGTTGATCATCGCGCCCTTGGGGCCGATGATCGCGCCGATCTTGTCGACGGGGATCTTCACGACCGTGACGCGCGGGGCGTACGGGCTCATCTCGTCCGGCTCGTCGATGGCCTCGGCCATGACGTCGAGGATGTGCAGGCGCGCGTCGCGCGCCTGCTTCAGCGCCGCGGCGAGAACCTCGGACGGGATGCCGTCGAGCTTGGTGTCGAGCTGGAGCGCGGTGACGAACTCCCGGGTGCCGGCCACCTTGAAGTCCATGTCACCGAAGGCGTCTTCGGCACCGAGGATGTCGGTCAGTGCGACGTACTCGGTCTTGCCGTCGACGGTGTCGGACACGAGACCCATCGCGATGCCGGCAACCGGCGCGCGCAGCGGCACACCGGCGTTGAGCAGGGCGAGGGTGGACGCGCAGACCGAGCCCATCGACGTCGAGCCGTTGGAGCCGAGCGCCTCGGACACCTGGCGGATCGCGTACGGAAACTCGTCGCGGCCGGGCAGGACCGGGATGAGCGCCCGCTCGGCGAGCGCGCCGTGACCGATCTCGCGGCGCTTGGGCGAACCCACACGGCCGGTCTCGCCGGTCGAGTACGGCGGGAAGTTGTAGTTGTGCATGTAGCGCTTGGTGCGCTGCGGGCTGAGCGTGTCGAGCTTCTGCTCGAGGCCCAGCATGTTCAGCGTCGTGACGCCGAGGATCTGGGTCTCACCACGCTGGAACAGCGCCGAACCGTGCACGCGCGGGATGACCTCGACCTCGGCCGAGAGCGTGCGGATGTCGGCCAGACCGCGGCCGTCGATGCGCACCTTGTTGCGAAGGATGCGCTGACGGACCAGGTGCTTGTTCAGCGAGCGGAAAGCCGGGCCGATCTCGTCGAAGCGGTCGTCGAAGCGCTGTCCGAGCGTGTCCTTGACCTGCGCCTTGAGCTCGTCGAGCTTGGCCTCACGCTCCTGCTTGTCGACGATCGTGAGCGCGCCGTCGACCTCGGCCGAGATCTCGGCGTCGACTGCCTCATACACCTCGTCGGAGTAGTCGAGGAAGACCGGGAATTCCTGCACCGGCTTGGCCGCGGCCGAGGCCAGTTCGGCCTGCGCCCGGCACAGCTCGGCGATGAACGGCTTCGCAGCCTCGAGACCGGCGGCAACGACCTCTTCGGTCGGCTTCGTGGCGCCGCCCAGGATGAGGGCGATCGAGTCCTCCGTGGCCTCGGCCTCGACCATCATGATCGCGACGTCGCCGGAGGCGAGTGCACGGCCGGCAACCACCATGTCGAAGGTGGCCCGCTCGAGCTCGGTGTGGGTCGGGAACCCGACCCATTGGCCGTCGATGAGCGCGACGCGAGTAGCGCCGATCGGGCCGTTGAAGGGCAGGCCGGAGATCTGCGTCGACGCGGACGCGGCGTTGATGGCCACGACGTCGTAGGCGTGGTCGGGGTTCAGCGCCATGACCGTGATGACGACCTGGACCTCGTTGCGCAGACCCTTGATGAAGGTCGGGCGCAGCGGGCGGTCGATCAGGCGGCAGGTGAGGATCGCGTCCTCGGACGGGCGGCCCTCACGGCGGAAGAACGAGCCGGGGATGCGACCCGCGGCGTACATGTGCTCCTCGACGTCCACCGTCAGCGGGAAGAAATCGAAGCCCTCGCGGGGCTTCTTGCCGGCCGTCGTGGCCGACAGCAGCATGGTGTCCTCGTCCAGGTAGGCGACGACGGAACCGGCGGCCTGCTTGGCCAGCCGGCCGGTCTCGAAGCGGATGGTGCGCGTGCCGAAGCTGCCGTTGTCGATGATGGCTTCGGTTTCATAGACGCCGGCCTCGTTGGCGGGCGTGTCGATTGCCTCTGTCATGTGCAGAGGTCTCCTCTCATACGTGCCGGTGCGCACAGGCGGCGTACGAGCGGATCACCTCGAACCTCATGGTTCGGGTGCCGGTCTTCGATCGAAGCGAGCGGGGTCTCCCCCGATCGCCACTACCGAGGACCGGCGTCGGTGCTCGGATGCCGCTTGAGATCGATCACGACTCGCGTGCGCGATTCCGGCGGGTTGATTTGTGGATGTGCCATTGGTGATGTCGAAGAAGGGGAGCAACCCGGACGGGTCACTCCCCTGGTGGCTATCGGCGCAGGCCGAGCCGTTCGATGATCGACCGGTAGCGGTTGATCTCGGTCTTCATGAGGTAGTTCAGCAGACGGCGGCGCTGGCCGACCAGCAGCAGCAGCCCACGGCGGCTGTGGTGGTCGTGCTTGTGCAGCTTGAGGTGCTCGGTGAGGTCACTGATCCGCCGCGACAGCAGCGCAATCTGTACCTCGGGAGAGCCGGTGTCGCCTTCGGCGGAGCCGTACTCGCTGATGATCTGCTGCTTGACATCCTGGGCCAGGGGCACGGATGGCTCTCCTTCGTTTTCGGTGCGGGCGCGCTCCACCGGTCTGTTTCACGGCGGATGGGTGAACGCGCACTGCGTGCATGCGATCTGCGCACATGCGATGGGCGGACGTCGCCTGAGCGCGTACACCTGACAACTACGTTACCAGGACGGCCAGTCGGGCCAGACCACCCACGATCGGAGACGCGGTGTCTGAAATCATCGCCCTCGCCCGGGTGGGAGTCGGGTCCGCAGGTACGCCGGTGGCGGATCACCGTCGCGCCGGACGCCCTGGTGGCGTTGCTGTACCTGTTGTCCGAGGTCGATGTGGCCCAGCCTGCTGAGCACTGAACCGTCCCTAGACTCGGGGTGTGAAACCTGCCCAGCAACCCTTCTCCCTCACTCATGACACGGCACGCACGCCCGAGGACACGTGGGCCCGGCTCACCGATTGGTCCGCGCATGCGCAGTTCGTGCCGCTGACCACCATCGAGATCACCACCGCTGGGCCGACCGGGGCGGGCACGATGTTCAACGCCCGCACCGGTGTCGGCCGGGTCGGCTTCGACGACCCGATGGAGATCGTCGAGTGGGACCCGCCCACGGCAGACAAGGCGGGCCGCTGCCGGTTGGAAAAGCGCGGATCGTTCATGGTCGGGTGGGCCGAGCTCACCGTCGAACCCCGCGGCAGCGGTGCTCGCGCGACGTGGACCGAGGCGGCGCGTCCGGCGCGCGCGCCGCGCTTCGCCGACAAGGTCTCCGACGCCTTGGGACGGAAGTTGTTCGGCCGGGTTCTACGCGGACTGCTTGCCGAGTCGGCGTAGTCGGCCGCGCGATCGAGCCTGGTATGCGTCGCGTCCCTCTGCCGCGGCGTAGGACTACCCGTCGGACATGACCTCGCGGGTCTGCGCCACGTCGAGATCCATCTGCGCCACGAGGGCCTCGACCCCGTCGAACTTCTCCATACCCCGTAGCCGACCCACGAACTCGATGCCGATGTGTTCGCCGTACAGATCACCATCGAAATCGAGGACGAACGCCTCGACGCGCCGTTGCCGGACTTCGAAGGTGGGGTTGGTGCCCACCGAGATCGCGGCGGTACCCAGTACGGGTCCGGGCTGCGTGCGGCCCCACTCGTCGAGCCGGACGACCCGACCGGCGTAGACGCCGTCGGCCGGCACCGCGGCCCAGGGTTCGGTGCGCAGGTTGGCGGTGGGGTATCCCAGTTCGCGTCCGCGCTGGTCGCCACGCTCGACCACTCCGTCGAGGCGATGTGGGCGGCCGAGGACGTCGGCGGCCGTGGCCATGTCTCCGGCCTGCACGCAGGAGCGGACGTAGGTGGCGCTCATCGGGGTATCGCCTTCGTGCACGAGCGGAACCCCGGTGGCCGAGTAGCCGAACCGGCGTCCCAGGCGGGCCAGCAGGTCGACGTCGCCTTCGGCCTTGTGCCCGAATCGGAAGTTCTCGCCCACGATCACCGTCGACGCGTGCAGCCGTTCCACGAGGGCGTGGTGGACGAACTCGTCCGGCGCCATCTGGGAGAACTCGAGGGTGAACGGCAGGGCGAGGAATACGTCCACACCCAGTTCCTCGACCAGTTCGGCGCGCCGGACGATGCTGGTCAGCACCGGCGGGTGCGATCCCGGGCGGACGACCTCGGACGGATGCGGAACGAACGTGATCAGCGCACTGGGCAGACCCTGGTCGGCGGCAGCGCGCACCGCGTCGCCGATGATGGCGGCATGCCCGCGATGGATGCCGTCGAAGACACCGATGGTGACCACGCAGTGTCCCCACCCGCTCGGAACACCGTCGAGTCCATGCCATCGCTGCACGACTGCAGCGTAGCGATCGGCAACGGGTCCCCGTGACCGCCGACACGCTGACCTGGCTCGGGCACGCCGGGATCTGTCTCGATCTCGCTGGCGTACGGGTGCTCACCGACCCGGTGCTGCGCGCGCGGGTCGGGCCGCTGCGACGCCACGGCGCACTCCCCCGGCCCGAGACCTGGCAACGTCCCGACGTGGTGTTGATCTCGCACCTGCATCACGACCACCTCGACCTCCCGTCGCTGAGGAGGATCGCTCGTGACACCACCGTCGTAGTCCCGCGTGGCGCGGGCGTGCTGCTGCCCGGGTGGCACGACGTGCGTGAGGTGGGCCCCGGCGACGAGGTACGCATCGACACCCTGACGATCTCTGCGGTGCCGGCCCACCACCCGGGTGATCGGCTCGGGACCTCGGTGCGCTCGACTGCGATCGGCTACCTGATCGAGGGTGGACCCACCCGGATCTGGTTCGCCGGTGACACCGGCCTGTTCCCAGGACTTCGTGAACTGCACGGCGTCGTGGACCTCGCGCTGGTGCCGGTGGGCGGCTGGGGGCCGACGCTGGGCCCCGGCCATCTCGACCCTCGTCAGGCCGCAGCGGTGGCGGCGCTCGTCGGCGCCCGCTCGGCCATCCCGATCCACTGGGGCACGCTGCTGCTGCCCGGTCTGCGTACGGTCCGTCCCGACCTGGCCCGCGAACCCGGTGAGCGTTTTCGCTTCTGGGCCACTCAGGTGGGCGTGGACGCCCGACTCCTCTCCGTCGGGGCGGTGGCCGCGATCCCGTAGCTGACCGCGCGGAAGTGGTCGTAGAAGGTGACGATCAGCGACAGCAGGAGCAGCAGGAACAGTGCCGTCGGCCGGTCGATCACCAACGGACCACGCAGCAGCACGAGGACCTCGAAGATGACTGCGTTCACGACGACCCCGACGACGAATCGCGCGGCGAGCGGCAGCGGCAGCGGCCGGGCGAACTCCAACGCCTCGGTGACGCCGGCGTTGAGCACGATGACGACATTGACGCCGAGGGCCAGTCTCCCGGCGCCGACGTTCGCGGCCAGGATGTGTCCGAAGATCACCACCACCGCTGCGGTCAGCACGACCTTCTCGCCGGTGTGTTTCAACCAGTTGCGGCCGCCCTCAGGCCGGCTGTCCGGACGCC
Source organism: Jatrophihabitans sp. (assembly GCA_039937915.1). GTDB lineage: Bacteria > Actinomycetota > Actinomycetes > Mycobacteriales > Jatrophihabitantaceae > Jatrophihabitans. Next base: position 13,571 of record JBDTFN010000003.1, read on the forward strand.
GGTGCGGCTGATGCGCGTCGACGTCGACGGTGAAGCGCCAATCCGGCGACGGCGCTCGCGACCACACGAATACACCGGCTGCGGCGATCAGCAGCGCCGCGGCGCCGAAGATCACCGCCGCCACCAACGGGTGCGCGGCGACCTCATCGGTCACATCCAGGTGGGCGACATGGATCCACCACTCCTGAGGCAGCTTCACGACGATCCAGATTGCCGCCGCGCCGATGACCACCTGCCGGTTCGTGAGGCGGGCGGGGTTCCATAGCGTGCGCACTGCCTCGTAGGCGATGACGAAGTACTCGAACGTATTCGGGAAGATCAACAGCAGCGGACCGTACCCGCTGAACTCGAACGCGAGCGTGCCTGCCAGTCGGTAGTACCAGAGCCCCCGAGCGACCTGGAACGCCCTCTTGTGATGCCAGTTGCGCATCGTTGAGGTGTAGGCGATGACGAGGTAGTAGATGTCCAGGGCCTTGTCGTAGTTCTGGTAGTCCTTGAGCACCGCCGTGACGTCGAACCACTGGAAGATCGTCTGGTCGATGCCGTCGATGACGAGGGCGGCGAGCAGCGCCGGCAGCGGAAACCGGGGGATGAACAGCGGCACCCCGAGGCGGAGCAGCACGACGGCGACGAACACCACCTGCTGGTGCGTACTCATGTCGCCCACGGACGTCAGCCCCGC
>JBDTFN010000004.1:0-4702 GCA_039937915.1 Jatrophihabitans sp.
GTGCGTATCGCGCGTGCCCAGCGGTGTCCGACGGTAGTGATCCTGCCTGCCGACATCCAAAACGAGGACATGGTCGAGCCGACCCTGGAGCACTGGGTGTCGCGTACCGGAGTGGGGCACGCCTCCATGGAGTTGACACCCCCGGAGGCGGAGCTTCGCCGCGCGGCGGAGGTGCTCAATGCGGGCAGCAAGGTCGTCATGCTGGTAGGTCAAGGGGCCAGAGGCGCGACCGACGAGGTGGTCGCGGTTGCCGAGAAGCTCGGCGCCGGCATTGTCACCGCACTGCTCGGCAAGGACGTCGTCCCCGGCGATCTGCCTTATCACACCCAGCAGGTCGGGCTGCTGGGATCGCGGCCCAGCTACGACATGATGCAGGGCTGCGACACGCTGCTGATGATCGGCAGCAACTACCCCTACGCCGAGTTCCTGCCGAAATCCGGACAGGCCCGCGGGGTCCAGATCGACCTCTCGTCACGGCACCTGAGTCTGCGCTATCCGATGGAGGTCAATCTTGCCGGCGACTCCAAAGCGACGTTGACCGCATTGCTGCCGCTGCTGCATCCCCAAGAAGACCGAGGTTGGCAGGAGCAGGCCATTGAGGGGATGAAGGTCTGGAACGACGTCCTCGAACGGCAGGCCATGACCAAGGCTGATCCGATCAACCCCCGCTACGTCTACCACCTGCTCAACGAGCGACTTCCGCACAACGCGATCGTCACCGCCGATGCCGGATCGACCGCCGACTGGTACGGCCACCACATCAAGCTCGGTCCGGACATGCGCGGGAACCTGTCCGGGATGCTCGCCTCGATGTTGGCGGCCATGCCATATGCGTTGGCCGCGAAGTTCGCCTACCCCGACCGTCCCGTGGTCTGCACCATCGGTGACGGCGCCTTCCAGATGCTGGGCATGAACGAGCTGATCACGATCAAACGCCACTGGCAGAGCTGGGACGACCCCCGCTTCATCGTTCTGGTTCTGCACAACGACGACCTGACCCAGGTCTCCTGGGAGATGCGCGAGGTCGGTGACCCCCGCTGGGACACCTCACAAAAGGTGGAGACGATGGACTACGCCGCCTACGCCGACGTGCTCGGTCTTCGCGGCATCACCGTCGACAGACCCGACCAGGTCGCCGACGCCTGGGACGCCGCGTTCGCCGCCGACCGGCCGGTGCTGCTCGACGTGCATACCGACGCCAACGTGCCGCCGCTACCAGCACACATCACCCTCGAGGAAGCAAAAGGCTTCATGAAAACCCTCGTCAAGGGCGACCCGGCCGAACGAGCCGTCATCCGCAACTCGGCGCGCGCCGTTGGTGCCGACCTGTTCGCCAACGCCAAAGACACATTCTCCCGCACCAAGAACTGATGAGAAGGAGTCCCATGTCAGTCGATTCTGATCCACGCACCAGCGCGACCGGACCGGTAGCCGTGACCGAGCATCTGGTCGACCGCTTGCTGGTGAACGTCGAGCACGGCCGCTTTGAGCGTTCGCTGTCGGGCCTGACGGCGGCGGCGGCTCTGGTCACTGGTGCCGAGGTCTATCTCGAGCACTACAAGGCCAGCTTTGGCAGCAAGGTGATGTGGAGCCCGATCCTGGTCACACCACCGTTGGTGGTGGCCGGCATCGGTGGCGTGTTCAGCAAACGGTGGGCCAAGACCGCACTGCCGATCACCGCGGGCATCTTCACCCTCAACGGGCTGGCGGGGGAGTACTTCCACGCTCGCGGCGTCGCGCGCAAGCCGGGCGGCTGGGCGCTGGCCTCCTACAACCTGCCGATGGGTCCGCCCATCTCCGCGCCCGGGCTGATGGCCATGGTCGGCGGGATGGGATTGCTGGCCTCCATACTTCGGCGAGAGAAGTAAACGCCGTGCCCGACTTCCGCAAGCCCTCGCATCTGCCCAACTTGCGCGCCGATCGCCAACCGCCGCATCCGTCCTGGCTTCCGCGACAGCAGGCCGGGGTCACCCCGCAGATGATCGGCCGCTACCCCGACTTCGATGTCCTCACCGCGACCGACACTTGGGACCACGCCACCAAGGACGTTGTCCTGGCCCGGCTGGAGCCGCCTGGTCCGCTGCGGTTCTTCACCGCCGAGCAGGAACCCACCCTAAGAGCGTTCTGCGACACGGTGATGGCCCAGGACAACGAACCTCGCGTCCCGGTCGCCGAATTCATCGACGACAAGATGGCCGCCGGACGCCTGGATGGCTATCAGTACGCCGATATGCCCGATGACCGCGACACGTGGGTGATCACGCTACGTGGCCTGGACGCCGCCGCCGCGTCCCACGGGGTGGCCAGCTTCGCCGCCGCTGACCCGCAGACCCGCGAAGCGATCGTCGACGACTTCGCGCATGCGCGCCTGTCCGGCGCAGCGTGGCAGGAGGTCAACGTGTCGCGGGCGTGGAGCGTGTGTATGCGATCGGTCCTGGCTGGCTTCTACTCCCACCCCTGGGCGTGGAACGAGATCGGCTTCGGCGGCCCGGCCTACCCGCGCGGGTTCATGCGCCTGGGGCCGACCAGTACCACCGAACCGTTCGAACGCCACGGCGCCACCAGCGAAGACCCGGCGCAGGCCGTACAGAAAGGGCTTAGGCATGGGTGATCTGCTGCGAGGAATTCTTAAAGGCGCTATCGGCCCGGTCGACAACGACTCCCGGTTCCTGCTCGACGTCCACTCACGCGAGCTACCCGGCGAAGACACCATGCGCCAGTACCCGCCGGGCGAGGAGGTCGACCTCGTCATCGTCGGTGCCGGGGCCGGTGGGTCGGTGCTGGCTCAACGGCTGGCCCGTCACGGCTGGAAGGTCGTGATTCTTGAGGCAGGTCCGTTCTGGCACCCCGACGAGGATTGGGTCTCCGATGAGGCCGGCTCGCACGAGCTGTACTGGACCCAGAAGCGCATCATCGGCGGCGACGACCCGATCGAACTCGGTAAAAACAACTCCGGGCGCGGAGTCGGCGGCTCGATGGTGCACTACGCCGGCTACACGCCGCGCTTCCACCCCTCGGACTTTTCTACCCGCAGCGACGACGGGGTCGGTGCGGACTGGCCGATCAGCTACCAGGACCTGCGCCCGCACTACGAACAGGTCGAGGCCGAACTCCCAGTCGCAGGACAGAACTGGCCTTGGGGTCACCCCCACCGTTACCCGTTCTCGCCCCACCCGATCTCCGGCGCGGCCGCGAGGCTGTGGGAGGGCGCCCTGAAGGCCGGTGTCGAGATGCGTGTGGGTCCGGTCGGGATCGTCAACGGCACGTTCGGTAACCGCCCGCACTGCATCTACCGCGGCTACTGCCTGCAGGGTTGCAAGGTCAACGCCAAGGCCAGTCCCTACGTCACCCATCTGCCCGACGCGCTAGCCCATAACGTGGAGATCCGCGCCAACTGCATGGCTGCCCGCATCGAACTCGACCAGGGCACTGGCAAGGCCGTCGGCGTGGTCTATCACGACGAGATCGGCGGCGCAGAGATCCTGCAACGCGCCAAGTTCGTCGCCGTCGCTGGCTACTCCATCGAGACCCCGCGCCTGCTGCTCAACTCCACCTCGACCCGCTTCCCGAACGGACTGTGCAACAACGAGGACCAGGTCGGGCGCTACGTCATGGTCCAGGGCGCGAGCCAGACCGCCGGCCGGTTCCCTGACGAATTGCGCATGTACAAGGCACCGCCGCCGGAGATCTCCTCCGAACAGTTCTACGAAACCGATACGACGCGCGGCTTCAAACGCGGCTTCTCCATCCAGACCGTCTCACCACGACCGATCGGCTGGGCCGAACACGTGCTGGCCGACGGCCACTGGGGACGCGCTATGCGCGAGTACATGCGCGACTACAACCACTGGACCACCATCGGTGTTCTCAACGAACTGCTGCCCCAACGCGACAACCGGATCACGATTGCCGACGAGACTGACCCCTATGGCCTGCCCGTTGCCCGCATGAACTACTCGCTGTGTGACAACGACCAGGCCAACATCGACTATTCGACCAAGATCATCACCAACATCCTGCACGCCGCAGGCAGCCAGGACGTGCTCACCATCCACCGCTACGCCCACCTCGTCGGCGGCGCCAGAATGGGATCCGACCCCGATCACAGCGTGATCGACGCCAATCAACGTGCCTGGGCGGTACCGAACCTGTTCCTGGCCGACGGCTCGGTCTGCCCCACCCAGGGCTCGGCCAACCCCGCGCTGACGATCATGGCGCTGGCCTCCCGACTCGCCGAGCGGATGGCGACCGGCGCGGCGATGGACGACGATCCAGCGGCGCGCAGCGGGCGACCCGTGGCACGTTCCTCGAGCCGGTAGGCAGACGATGCCGACCTTCTTCCCGTGGTGGGTGGTGATCACCCACTTCCTCAACATCTTCTTCATGGTGCTGCTGTTCCGCAGTGGGCTGGAGGTGCTCTCGGCGTTCCCGAAGTTCTACTGGCACGACGACTGCCCACCAGGACGGGAATGGCTGCGGCTGTCGAAGAAGATGTACGCCGCCGACTCGCGTCGACCCTGGTCATCGCTGGATGAGGAGGAGTCCTGGTCACCGCTGATCGCGCTGCCCGGGCGTAAGAAGCTGGGGCTGGGCCGGCACTGGCACTTCCTGAGTGTCCAGTTCTGGATACTGACCGGCGTCGTGTACGTCGCGATGGTCTTCGCCAGCGGCTACTGGCACTACCTGATCCCGACCAGCTGGT
>JBDTFN010000005.1:0-9763 GCA_039937915.1 Jatrophihabitans sp.
GTTGTTGCAGCGTTCGGCCAACGAGACGGCCGAGGCGATGTCGAGGCTCAAGACCCTCAGCGACCTCGAGCCGTACTGGATCGAGGTGAACCGCCTCGAGAACGCGGCCGACAAGGTGTACCGCAAGCTGTTGTCGAAGCTGTTCAGCGGCGACTACGACGCGTTGACCATGGTCAAGCTGCGTGAGGTCGCCGACGGTTTCGAGGACGCGGCCGACGCGCTGGAGCACGTGGCGCACGCGGTCGAGTCGATCGCAGTCAAGGAGTCCTGAACCGGTGGATTCCACTGCCCTATTGGTGGTGATCATCGTTGTCGCTCTCGGCTTCGACTACACCAACGGGTTTCACGACAGCGCGAACGCGATCGCGACGTCGATCTCGACCAAGGCGCTGACCCCGCGGGCCGCCCTGGCGATGGCGGCCTTCTTCAACATCGTCGGAGCGTTGATCTCGGTCAAGGTCGCGAAGACGATCGGCAGCGGCATCATCGCGCCGGCGACCGGCCGGTCCGGGCTGGTCATCGTGCTCGCGGCCCTCATCGGCGCGATCGTCTGGAACCTCGGTACCTGGTATTTCGGGCTGCCGTCCTCGTCCTCGCACGCCCTGATCGGGGCGTTGCTCGGCGCCGGTCTTGCCGGCTCGGAGAGTGCGCACTGGGGCGTCCTGGTGGACAAGGTGCTCATCCCGATGGTCGCGTCGCCGCTCATCGGCTTCGGACTGAGCTACCTGTTCATGGTGGCCCTGCTCTGGGTCTTCCGGAACGCCAATGCCGTCCGCGCCAACCGCAACTTCCGCTGGGCCCAGATCGCGTCCGCAGCCACCATGTCCTTCGGACACGGCACGCAGGACGCGCAGAAGACGATGGGTGTCATCTTCTTGACCCTCGTCATCCACGGCGATCTGAAATCGAGTGACGACATTCCGTTCTGGGTCATCATCTCCTCGGCGCTGGCCATTTCGGCTGGCACGTACTCCGGTGGCTGGCGGATCATGCGCACGCTCGGCCGACGTATCTTCTCGCTCACCCCGGCCAGTGGTTTTGCCGCGCAGACCGTGGCCAGCGGAGTGATGCTGGCGACCGCTGCCTTCGGGCTACCGGTCTCCACGACGCACGTGATCTCGTCGTCGATCATGGGCGTCGGTGCGACGCGGCGACTCTCAGCGGTGCGCTGGGGCGTGGCCGGCAACATCGTCATTGCCTGGATCCTGACCATTCCGGCGGCCGCCGCCGTCGCTGCGCTCTGTTTCGTGGGACTGCGTCCCCTGCTGACCTGATCGAGCTGGGCAGCGGCCCTCGTTCCGGTCGGGCTCTATGTCGTGCGGCCACCCGGTCGGGCAGGATGCAGGCATGACTCCACCGCTGTCGAGCTACGCCAGTGAGATCTACCTGAACGGCATGGGCGGCACCCGTCCCGCCTTCACCACCGACCTCGTCGCCCTCGAGGCGTACGCGAAGGACCACGTCGAACCCGAGCCGTACTGGTACGCCGCCGGGGCCGCGGGGACCGGCGCGACAGCGCGGGCGAACCGGGACGCGTTCGACCGCTGGCGGATCGTCCCGCGGATGCTGACCGGAGCGACCGAGCGCGACGTCTCGACCACGCTGTTCGGCGCGACGATGGCGGCCCCGATCATCACCGCGCCGGTCGGCGTGCAAGGCATCATGCACGCCGACGCCGAGCTTGCCGTCGCCCGGGTCGCAGCGGAACTCGGCCTGCCGATGGCGCTGTCCACCGTCTCGTCGGTGGCGATGGAGGAGGTTGCGCAGGCCAACGGCGTCGGCAGCCGCTGGTTCCAGCTCTACTGGCCCAACGACGAAGCGATCTGCGCGAGCTTCCTGGACCGGGCCAAGCAGGCCGGCTTCTCGACGCTCATCGTCACCCTCGACACCTGGATGCTCGGCTGGCGACCGCACGACCTCGACCAGGCCTACCTCCCGTTCCTGTCCGGGCGGGGCCTTGCGACCTACTTCTCCGATCCGGTGTTCAAGGCCGGTTTGGACAAGCGTCCCGAGGACGATCTGATGGCCGCGGTGATGCGGTGGCTGCCGATGTTCACCGGTACCGACCACACGTGGGACAACCTGTCCTTCATCCGCGACCACTGGGACGGCCCGATCGTGCTCAAGGGCATCCAGCACGTGGACGACGCGCACAAGGCCGTCGACGCCGGGATGGACGGCATCGTCGTCTCCAACCACGGCGGCCGTCAGGTGGACGGCGCGATCGGCGCGCTCGAGGCCCTGCCAGGCATCGCCCAGGCCGTCGGCGACCAGATCGAGGTGCTGTTCGACTCCGGTATCCGCTCCGGCGCCGACATCGTGAAGGCGATCGCGCTCGGCGCCAAGGCCGTCCTCGTCGGCCGGCCGTGGGTCTACGGGCTGGCGTTGGGCGGCGAGGACGGCGTCCGGCACGTGCTGCGCAGCCTGCTGGCCGATCTCGATCTGACCTTCGCGCTCTCGGGTAACTCCGCCCTCGACGACCTCGGACCGCACGTCCTGCAGCGAGCGTGAGGCCGCGGCCCCCGGTATGGGCACTCGTGTCGTCCTTCGCGGCGATGGTGTCGGCGGTGGGCGGCTGGACGATCGCGCAGGCCGCGCAGCCTGACGGCTACGACCCGGTCCGCGACACGATCAGCGCACTGGCCCGGCACGGACTGGATCACCGCTGGATCATGTCGCTGGGACTGGCCGGGCTCGGGCTCGCGCACATCGTGTCCGCGTCGGGGTTGTCCGCGCTGCGTCCAGCGAGCCGGATCGTGCTGGCCGCGGCCGGTGTGGCGACGCTGCTGGTCGTCGTGTTTGCCCAGCCGTACCGAGGGTCGTCCGGCGCGCACATCGCGGTCGCCACGACCGGGTTCGTCCTGCTCGTGCTCTGGCCGGCAACCACGGCGACCCGTCGTGCGGATGCGCCAGCAGTGTTGCGCCCGTCGGTTGCCGTTGTCGTCTCGGTGGTCTCAGCGGCACTGCTGATCTCGGTCGGCCTGGTACCGGGAAACGGTCCGCTCGGGTTGCTCGAGCGGATCCTCGTCTTCCAACAGGCCCTCTGGCCCTTCGTGGTGATCGTCGCGCTGCGTCAGGGGCGCGCTGGGAGACTGGTCAGATGACCGCCCGTCGCGATGTCGTCCTGCTCGGCTCCACCGGCTCCATCGGAACTCAGGCCGTGGACGTCGTGCGGCACGCTCCGGAGCGTTTCCGGGTGGTCGCAGTCGCGGCCGGGGGTGGCAACGTGGCGCTGCTCGCCGAGCAGGCGGCGCAACTGCGGGTGCGCGACGTCGGCGTCAGCCGGCCCGCCGCCGCCGATGAGCTGAACGCAGAACTCGAGCGCTGCTGGCCGGCCGACAGCCCGAGGCCGAAGGTTCACGTCGGCCCGCAGGCAAGCACCGAACTCGCCGCGCTGGGCTGTGACGTCGTCCTCAACGCGGTGGCCGGAGCCCAGGGGCTGCGGGCGACCCTGGCCGCGCTACAGGCCGGCCGGGACGTCGCCCTGGCCAACAAGGAATCGCTCGTGGCCGGTGGCCCGCTGGTCACCGACCTGGCCGGCGAGGGCCAGATCCAGCCGGTCGACTCCGAGCACTCGGCCATCGCGCAATGTCTACGGGCCGGAACGCACGGCGAGGTCGGTCGGCTGCTCCTCACCGCCAGCGGGGGCCCGTTCCGCGGCCGAACCCGCGAGCAGATGCGCGAGGTGACGCCCGAGCAGGCGTTGGCCCACCCGACCTGGGACATGGGCAAGCTCATCACCACCAACTCCGCCACCCTGATCAACAAGGGTCTGGAGCTCATCGAGGCGCACCTGCTCTTCGATGTGCCCTACGAGCAGATCGGGGTCGTCGTCCACCCGCAGTCGGTGGTGCACTCGATGGTCGAGTTCAGCGACGGATCGACGATCGCCCAGGCCTCCCCGCCGGACATGCGGCTGACGATCTCGCTCGCTCTCGGCTGGCCCGCCCGGGTGCCTGGCGCCAGCGTCGCGATCGACTGGACGCAGCCCCAGGAATGGACCTTCGAACCGCTCGACGCGCAGGCCTTCCCGGCCATCGACCTGGCCCGCCGGGCGGGCACGGCAGGCGGGTGTGCACCGGCCGTCCTCAACGCCGCGAACGAATTGTTGGTCGCGGAGTTCCACGACGGGACGATCGGTTTCCTGCAGATCGTCGACACCGTCGCGACCGTCCTCGACAACTGGCTGAGCGAACGCCACGCACAGGTGGGGAACCCAGGTACCGTTTCAGACGTCGAACAGGCGCAGGACTGGGCACGCGAGCGGGTCCGGACATTGATCGCTACGCACTGACCGAGCGAGGACGTCGAAGGAGGTTCTGCCCACTATGCCTTCCTGGCTGCTCTACACGCTCGGTGTCCTGATCTTCGCGTTCGGCCTGCTGCTCTCGATCGCCCTGCACGAGATCGGGCACATGGTGCCGGCCAAGAAGTTCGGCGTGAAGGTGACCCAGTACATGGTCGGCTTCGGCCCGACGCTGTGGTCCCGCAAGCGCGGCGATACCGAGTACGGCCTGAAGTGGATCCCGCTCGGCGGCTACATCCGCATGATCGGCATGGTTCCGCCCCGCGCGGACGGCACCAGCTCGCGCTGGCCTCGTCGGATGGCGACCGCGGTCGAAGATTTTCGCCAGGTCAGTCGGGCCGAGGTCGAACCGGCCGATCAGGACCGGGAGTTCTACCGGCTCACCCCCGGCAAGAAGATGATCGTCATGCTCGGTGGACCGACGATGAACCTCGTCATCTACTTCGTGCTCACCCTGGTGCTGCTGCTCACACTCGGCACCCCGCACGACGACCCCACCACGAAGGTCGCTTCCGTCGTCCAGTGCGTCGTGCCGGCGAACTCGCCGGTCGCGAACTCCAAGACCTGCCCGACGAACGCCAAGGACGCGCCAGCGTTCCGACTACTCAAGCCCGGGGACAAGGTCGTCTCGGTCGACGGCGTGGCCATCAAGACCTGGCAGCAACTCGTCGCCATCATCGAGCCTTCGGCCAACAAGCCGCTCTCGGTCGTCGTCGATCGCGGTGGTGTCCCGACGACCATCGAGATCACGCCGGTCCGCAACCTCAAGTACGCCAACGCCGCCGGGACGAAGACCAAGGAGGCCGGCTACCTCGGCGTCGCACCGGTCAACCGGCATTACTACCAGGCGTTGACGGTCGGCCAGGTCCCCGGTCAGATCGGCAACCAGGTAACTCTCGGGCTGCAGGCGTTGGGCCGCTACCCCGCGAAGCTGGGCAATCTGTTCGGCACGGTGTTCAACGGCGACAAGCGCGACCCGCAGGGCGCGGTCGGGGTGGTCGGCATCGGTCGTATCTCCGGCGAGTTCGCCGAGAGTCCGAAGCTGACGATTCAGGACAAGCTGTTCACGCTGATCGGGTTGCTGGCCAGCGTCAACCTGCTGCTGTTCTTCTTCAACCTGCTACCGCTACTGCCACTGGACGGCGGGCATGTCGCCGGCGCGATCGTCGAAGCCGCGAAACGCGGCAGAGCCAGGCTTCGCGCGCGCAAGGAGCCGGTGAAGATCGGTCCCGACGGGGAACCGATTCCGACCGTACGTAAACCGATTTTCGTCGACACCGCGCAGATGCTGCCGGTGATGTACGGGGTGGCGTCGATCCTCGTGGTGTTGACGTTGCTCACGTTCTACGCCGATATCGTCAACCCCATCCGGGTATTCGGCGGATAATAGGTGGCATGAGCGTCAACCTCGGAATGCCCGCCCCACCGCCTGCAGTACTCGCCCCGCGTCGTAAGTCCCGCAAGATCAACGTAGGGTCGGTCGCCGTCGGCGGTGACGCCCCTGTGTCGGTGCAGTCGATGACCACGACCCTGACCTCGGATGTCGACGCGACGCTGCAACAGATCGCCGAACTCACCGCGTCCGGGTGCGACATCGTGCGGGTCGCCTGCCCGTCGGCTGATGACGCCGCAGCGTTGCCGGCCATCGCCAAGAAGTCGCAGATCCCGGTGATCGCCGACATCCACTTCCAGCCCAAGTACGTGTTCGCGGCCATCGACGCCGGATGCGCCGCGGTGCGCGTCAACCCGGGCAACATCAAAGCCTTCGACGACAAGGTCGGCGAGATCGCTAAGGCCGCCGCCGACGCAGGGGTTTCGCTACGCATCGGCGTCAATGCCGGCTCCCTGGACAAACGACTGTTGGCCAAGTACGGCAAGGCCACTCCCGAGGCGCTGGTCGAGTCCGCGCTCAACGAGGCGGCTCTGTTCGAGGAGCACGACTTCCGCGACTTCAAGATCTCGGTCAAGCACAACGACCCGGTCGTCATGGTGCGGGCCTACGAACTGCTCGCGCAGCAGTGCGACTACCCGCTGCACCTCGGGGTCACCGAGGCCGGCCCGATCTTCCAGGGCACGATCAAGTCCTCTGTCGCGTTCGGAGCATTGCTGAGCCAGGGGATCGGCGACACGATCCGAGTCTCACTCTCGGCACCACCGGTCGAGGAGGTCAAGGTTGCCCTGGCGATCCTGGAATCGTTGAACCTCAAGCAGCGACGGCTCGAGATCGTGTCCTGCCCGTCCTGCGGCCGCGCCCAGGTGGACGTCTACACGCTGGCCGACAAGGTGACCGCGGGGCTCGAGGGCATCGAGGTTCCGTTGCGGGTTGCGGTCATGGGTTGCGTCGTCAACGGTCCGGGGGAGGCCCGCGAAGCCGATCTCGGGGTCGCGTCGGGTAACGGCAAGGGGCAGATCTTCGTCCGGGGTGAGGTCATCAAGACCGTCCCTGAGTCCCAGATCGTCGAGACCCTCATCGAAGAAGCGCTGCGGATGGCCGCGGAGATGGGCGACGCCGGGGTTACTTCCGGTCTGCCGACAGTGTCGATCACCTGACGTGGGCCGAGCTCTCGGCGCCGGAGTCGGTTACGGTGCGAGTGTGGGCTTGTCACTCAGCGACGGGGCCGTCGGGCTGCTGCGCGTAGAGCAACTCGACGAGTCGCACCGCGTCGAGCTCACCGGCCTGGTGCGATCGAACGCCGTGGTCAACGCGGTCATCGACTCTCGGTTGGACGCACTGCCTTCGTTATCGCCCCACCGCTTCGGCGGCACCGTTCTGGGTGTGCGGACCGGGTCCGGGCACCTCACGGGGGCAGCCTTCCATGGTGGCAATCTGCTGCCGGTAGGAGGCGGCGAGGGCGAGTGGGCCGCATTGGCGCGCTACCTGGGCTCGCAGCCCCGCACGTGCAGTTCGATCGTGGGGTCCGCCGACGCCGTCGCCGGCATCTGGAGCGGGCTCGAGGGCTCCTGGGGTCCACATCGCACGATCCGGGAGAACCAGCCGCTGCTGCAACTGGACGCTGCGACCCCGATCGAGGCGCGCGACCCGCGCGTCCACGTCGTGCGCTTGGATGAACTCGACGCCTACGTCCCCGCCGCGGCCGCCATGTTCGCCGAGGAGCTCGGCGTCTCGCCCTACGAGTGCGTCGGCGACGCCGAGTACCGCGCACGCGTAGCCGGCATGATCCGCGATCGGCGGGCGTTCGCGCTCATCGAGGATGGTCAGGTGCTGTTCAAGGCCGACATCGGTGCCGTGTCGGGTTCGACCTGCCAGGTCCAGGGAGTGTGGGTCCGACCGGATCTGCGCGGACAAGGAATCGGCACGGCCGCGCTGGGCACGGTGCTGGCCCACGCACTCACCCTCGCCCCGACCGTCAGTCTCTACGTCAACGACTTCAACGTGCCGGCCCGGCGGATGTACGCGACTCTCGGGATGCGCGAGGTCGGGACTTTACGCACGGTCCTGTTCTGAGGGCACCGCGGCTGTTTGCGCGATCAGCCCCCGAGCAACCGCACCGGGTGTCCGACCTGCTCGTTACGGTGCGGCAATGACGCACTCAGGAGTCGACGCGGTCGTCTTCGACTGGGGCGGCACGCTGACCCCGTGGCACGCGCTCGACCCCCGCGCAGCGTGGGCCGCGGCGGTGTCGGACGAGGAGCTGGCGGACCGGCTGTGGCAGGCCGAGATCGAGATGTGGGTGCGCTCGCGTGACGAGCACCGCAGCGCGACCATCGACGAGGTGTTCGTGCGAGTGGGCGTTACCCCGACCCCCGCGATGTTGGACGCGATCAGTCGCTGGTGGGAGCCGCACACCTTCCTGGACCCTGACGCCCCGCTGCTGTTCGACGGCTTGCGCGAGCGCGGGATCAAGATCGGCGTCTTGTCCAACACCCTGTGGACGCGCGCCGAACACGAGCGCATCTTCGCCCGGGACGGAGTCCTTGGCGTGTTCGACGGGGCGGTGTACACCTCCGAGATCGCGTGGACGAAACCCCATACTGAGGCATTTCGGGCCGCGCTCGACTCGGTCGGGGTCGACGATCCAGCGTCGGCGGTCTTCGTCGGCGACCGGCCCTTCGACGACATCCACGGAGCGAAGTCCGCCGGCATGCGCGCGGTTCTCGTCCCGCACAGCGATATCCCGGCCGATCAGGAGGGGCCGGTCCGTGGTGAGGCTGACGCGATCATTCAGCGCCTGGGCGATCTGATCGACGTCGTCGATGCCTGGGCCGGCAGGACGCCGGGGCGCTGATCAGTCGATGCCGGGGAAGGCGGTGGTCGCCTTGGCCGGATCGATCACCGCTCGCCACCGGCTGCCGCGGACAGCCGCGGCGGTGAGCTGCCGCTGCGCGTCGCTGCGCAGCGTTCGGGCCGGCGCGGCCGCCGAGGCGACGCACTGCGCGTACAGGAACCGCCAGCCCGCTGCGCAGGCGTTCTCGAGACGGACAGCGACCCGTCGCGCCGCCGCAGTGTCCTGGACCGGGTACAGCGCCGGATAGTCCGCCTCGGGAGCCACCGGCGTCATGCCCGCGGCCGCCATCGCGCTGGCGATCGAGGTGCGAATGGTGTCGTGATCGGCCGAGCAGGTGCGCGCGAGCTGTCGGTCGCTCCCGGTGAGGCGCGGTCCGATCAGCCCGTAGCCGAATGCGGCCTGGTGCTCGGCGGCGAGCGCGACCTGCCAGGCCGCTGCGAAGGTGTTGGCGCTGTCACTGCGTGAGCCGGGGACGCTGCTCGGTGCCGGTGAGCCCGACCCACCGACGGGCGTGGTCACGCGAACAGCTCCGCGTGGGTGGCTTCGCAGGCGGCGATGCTGGCCAGCACAGTGGCCAGGCGGCCGTCGAGGGATGCGGCCCGGCGGGCGGCGGCGGTCGATGCCGTCTGCTCGGCCGAACGCAGTTCCTTCGCCGTGCGCGCCACGCCCGGTGCCCGAGCCGAGGACGAGCCCGTCGAGGAGAGGGTTGGTGTGCGTGACTTCGGCCGGTCGAAGGGCGACGCCGCTGATACGAGGACGCGCAGGTGAGCTGCGTGATCGGCCCTGGCCTGGACGATGCCCCGACGCACCTCGAACGACCCGCCGGTGGTGGCGTCCAGGTCGGCGATGAGGGCTTGCTCGGCCGCGATGGCGTCGAGCAGGGCGAGCGGCGCAGGCGCCGGTCGCTTCGGGGACTGTTTCGGTTTCAGCAGGGCCGCTCCCGCCCCCCCGGCCGCGGCGAGCAGCACCGCAGCGCCACCGCCGAGCACCCACCGTCGCGACGTCCCGTGCGAGCGTCGGGCCGCGTGGGCAGGTGACTCGTCGGGAACAAGTGGTGCGTCGGAAACGGTTGGAGCGTCCGGGACCGTCGGGGCGTCGGCGGGCCGGCCGGGTTCCGGCAGCGGACCGGGCGACGGTCGAGGATGCATGGGCGGGTCGGTCATCGTCGGTCAATCCTCGCAGGTGTGACCGGGACCGAGCCGATAGGCTC
>JBDTFN010000006.1:0-7603 GCA_039937915.1 Jatrophihabitans sp.
CCAGGGACACGAGTTGCGCCCCGGTCAGGGTCGAGGCCTCGATGAGGCGGTCTGGGTTGTCCTCGGCGGCCCGGCTGATGGCGTCGGCCAGGATCAGGCGTCCCTCGGCGTCGGTGTCGCCGACCTCGACGGTGGTGCCGTTGTACATCGTCAAGATGTCCGAGGGGCGGTAGGAGGTGCCCGACGGCATGTTCTCGGCCATGGGCACCGTGGCGGTAACCGAGATAGGAATCTTGAGGGCCGCGATCGCGGCGATACTGGTGATCACGGCGGCGGCGCCGCCCATGTCGGACTTCATCCAGGTCAGGTTCGCGGTCTTGAGGTTGATCCCGCCGGAGTCGAAGGTAATGCCTTTGCCGACGAGGGCGAGGTGCGCCTTCGGTTTGGTCGGCCGGTAGGACACTCGGACGAGCCGCGGCGGACGGACGCTGCCCTGCCCGACGCCGATAATGCCGCCGAACTTGTGCTTCTTCAGCGCCTTCTCGTCGAGGATCTCGACCGAGAGCCCGTGCTCCTCGGCGAGGATCTTGGCGCGGGACGCAAGGGTCTCTGGGTAGAGATCGTTCGGTGGGGTGTTGACCAGATCGCGCGCGGTGTTGACGGCCTGGGCGACGATGACCGCGCGCTTCACTTCGGCGCGTGCGGAGGCCGGTGCGGCGATCGTGTACGTCCGGGGCCGTGCCTTCGGTGGCGTCGACCGGTAGGTGGTGAACGCGTACTGGCCCAGCAGCGCGCCCTCGGCCAACGCACCGGCCGAGGCGTCAACGGCGAAGTGCACCCGTCGCTGATCGGCCAGGGCACGAACTGCGGCCCCGGCGGCTCGCCGTACGGCCTCGCCATCGGTGGCGTCCGTACCGAAGCCGGTGCCGATCACCAGCGGGAAGTCGGCGAGCAGGGTGGGCACCTTGAGTACCTCGTCCGCTCGCCCGGTGGCGCCCAGAACCCGCAGTGCCTCGAGTAGCCGACCCTTGAGTGCCTTGTCGATCGCCTCGGCTCCGCTCACGAGCCGGGGGCCGTCCGGCGTGTTGCGCACACCGACGATGACGACATCGGCGCGGACGGGGGACGAGGGCGCAACGACCGACACAGGCGAGGGCATCGCCCGATCCTATGGCGAGGCATGGATCAGCTCACGCGCCCTCGGTAAGTTGACGGCCATGACCGCCCTGCTTCGTTCGCCCCTGCACGACCGGCACGTGGCCCTAGGTGCCAAGCTCGCCGATTTCGGTGGCTGGGAGATGCCCATCGAATACGCGGCCAGCGGTGGCGGTGTGCTCAAGGAGCACGCGTCCGTCCGCGACTCGGTCGGCGTGTTCGACGTGTCGCATCTGGGCAAGGCGTCCGTCCGCGGCATCGGTGCGCTGGGGTTCGTCAACGACTGCCTGTCCAACGACCTTCGCCGGATCGCCTCGGGCCAGGCGCAGTACACGCTGTGCTGCGCCGAGTCCGGGGGAGTCGTCGACGACCTGATCGCCTACCTGGTGTCTGACGACGAGGTGTTCCTCGTCCCCAATGCCGCGAACACCAGCCAGGTGGTGACTCTCCTGCAGGCGGCAGCGCCCGAGGGCATCGCGGTGACGAACCGGCACGGCGACTTCGGCGTGCTTGCGGTCCAGGGCCCCCGCTCGGCCGAGGTCCTGGCTCGGCTCGGCCTGCCGTCGGATCAGGACTACATGGCCTTCGCCGACGCGATCTGGGGTGAGCGGGTCGTTCGGGTCTGCCGCACCGGATACACCGGCGAGCACGGTTATGAGCTGATCCCCGCGTGGGCCGACACCCCCGCACTGTGGGACGCCATCGTCGAGGTGGTGCGGGAACTCGGTGGGCTGCCCGCCGGGCTCGGCGCGCGCGACACGCTGCGCACCGAGATGGGGTACCCCCTCCACGGCCAGGACCTGTCGCCGGAGATCTCACCGGTGCAGGCCCGCTCCGGCTGGGCCGTCGGCTGGAAGAAGGACGTCTTCTGGGGCCGCGCGGCGCTCACGGCGGAGAAGGCCGCCGGGCCCGCCCGCACCTTGCGTGGGATCGAGTCGCTCGACCGCGGCATCCCGCGTGCACATATGCCGCTGCTCGGCCCGGACGACGCCGTCGTCGGCGAGATCACCAGCGGGACGTTCTCGCCCACCCGACGGGTCGGCATCGGGCTCGCCCTGATCTCGACCGCCGCCGGCATCGAAGACGGTGACCAGCTCACCCTGGACGTGCGCGGTCGCCGCAGCGCGGTCCGGGTGGTCAAGCCACCCTTCGTGGAGTCGCACGTGCGCTGAACCGGATCAGACCTTCGGCTCGGCTCGCTCACCGTCGGACCCTGCGTCGTCTGAATCCGAGTCGCCCGGAGCCGCGTCGTCCGCGTCGTCGAGGGCCGCAGCGGCCTTCGTCCGATCCCTGTCGGTCGGCTCCGCGAGATTCTTTTCGTCCCCGCCGGGGTCATCTCGGGCGGTCACCGGGAACCCCGAATCGTTGGACGGCGTCGCGGAACTTTCGTGCAGTGCGTGGATCGTGGAGTTCAAGAACGCCACGAGCGGGACGGCGAGTAGGGCTCCGACGATCCCGGACAGCACCGTGCCGGTCAGCACCGCCAGGGCGATGGCGAGCGGATGGACTTCCACGCTGCGGCTCATGATGATCGGCTGCAGCAGGTGCGCCTCGAGCTGTACGAGCACGATGATGGCGACCCCGACTACGACCGCGGCGCCAATGCCGTGTTCGAGCAGCGTCACGACCACGCACAGCGCGCCGGTCACGGTGAGACCGATGAGCGGAACGAACGAGCCGAGGAAGATCAGCACACCGAGCGCAGCCGCGAGTGGCACTCGGACGACGAGCAGGACGATCGTGATCGAGATGCCATGGAAGAGGGCAATCAGGACGACGCCGCGCATGTAACCGCCGAGCGTCCGCCAGCCGACCCGTCCGGCGAGGTCGACCCGCTCGCGTGCCTGGCGCGGGAGGAGCCGCACCGTCCATCCCCAGATCGCGCCGCCGTCGCGGAGCAGGAAGAAGGTCGAGAGCAGGATCAGCAGCAGGGCGCCGAGGGCTTCGACCACGGTGCGGCCGGTCTGAATCGCACCGGAGATCAGTTCGCCCTGGTGGCTCTTGACCGAATCCTTGATGTTCTTCACGTAGCCGTCGATGTCGCTGGACTTCAGGTGGAGCGGACCGTTGATCAACCAATCCCGGGCCTGATCCACGAAGGTCGATATCTGGTCGCCGAGCTGGCCGGAGTGGTCGGTGATCTGCCACGCGACGAAATAGCCGATGCCGACCAGGGCCGCCAGTCCCACCAGCAGAGCGACCGCGGAGGAGGCCGCCCGCGATCTGAGCGGTTTGCGCAGCAGCACCTCCAGCGGGTGCAACACCGAGGTGAAGAACAGCGCGAGGATGAAGGAGAACGAAACGAGCTCGATGCGGAAGAAGATCTGCGAGAGGACGTAAAGGCCGTATCCGAGGATCAGCAGTCGCCAGGTCCAGGCGGCGGCGATCCGGACCGCGTAGGTCACCGCGTCGTCAGCGTGGCGGCCCTGCGCGGTCACGCGGCCGCTCCCGCGATCAGGACAGCGGCGCGCAGCAGGGGGACCGTCAGCAGGCCTGCGGTCCCGTCGCCGGCCGAGGTGCCGAGCATCAGCAACGGCTGCTGATCCAACTCGCGGGTGGCCCGGCGGTGGACGGGGTCGGGGTCGTCGTCGGCGACGCGGCACCACTGCGAGGCGCGTGCGTCGATGCGGTGGACGAACAGGGCCGCGGCGAGTGCGCCGCCGCCGTCGAGTACGACAGCAGTCCGGCGTGAGGCCGCTCGCAGGATGAGGCCGGTCAGCGCGGCGAGCCCAGGGTGATCGAGTGCCGCGAGCAGGTCGTCCGGTTGATCGGCCAGGTCGACGACACGGCGTCGGGTGTCGCGTACCGCCGCAGCCCGCGCTATCCACGACGCGGTGTCGACGGCCTCGGTGCCTCTGGGCAGCAGCGCGACCGGCTCGGCGCCGGTGAGGACGCTCACCACCACCGCATCGGCGACGGTCGAACCCGGGCCGGCGACGACGAGTAGGTCGGACCCGGACTCGATCTGCTCCTCCGCCGCCGCAACTCCCGCGGCCAGCGCCGAGGACACGTCGTCGTCGATCGCCAGCCCGACCACGCCGACGTCGAGGTCGGCCGCGAGTTCGCTCACGGCGGCGGCGACCTCGCCGACGACGATGCAGCGAGGCCGGTTCGGCTGGTGGGGCGGGAACCCGCCCTGGGTCGCAGCGAGCCACTCGACGAGGTTCGCCAGCCGCCCGCCGGTGCCCCGATCGGCTGATCGCGCCAGGGCGGCTGGCTCCGCGTCGGGCCATTCGATGCCTGCGACCAGCGCGGCCAGGTCGATCTGGACGCGGGTCATCCCGGAAGTATGCCCGGATGACGCTGGCACACACAGGCGCCGGGCAGGAACCTGGCCGCAGGCGTCGCGCGTCACGACGAATTGACCACACTCCGGCGCGGCGGCTACCGTGCAGACGTTGTCGAACCCGCGTTCGGCTGCGTCACAACTCGATTCGTGCAGGGGAAGCCGGTGCAAGTCCGGCACTGACCCGCAGCCGTGAAGCCATCATGACGATGGCAAGTCGGAATGCCTGCCCGGATCAACAGGCCAGTGTCTCGTCGAGGAATGCGAGACGGCGCCGGTCCGCCTCGGCGGTTCGACTCCGTATCGCTCGCGAGCACCCCGAGCGAAACGGACCCTCGTTGATCCCCGGCAAGAACCTCTCGGCCCGCGTGTTGGCCGCAGCCACCGTCGCAATCCTGATCACTGGCATCGGCCTCGCCGTGCCCGCGCAGGCAGGCGCTTCTTCGACCTACACCGTCACTACCAATCCGTTCGCCGCCGCCACCGGCTGGCTGGCGAGCCAATTGGTGGGCCCGTCCCACCTGCCGAGCCCGGCCGGCGATCATTTGGACCAAAGTTTCGGTGGCCAGAGTTCCCCTAACTTCGGCGCCACCGCCGACCTCGTCCTCGGGCTCGCGGCAGGCAAGTCCGCCCACAGCAAGCTTGCGACGGCGCTGGCCTACCTTGGCAGTCACGTCGAGGACTACACGGATTACAGCAACGCCACCGGGTACGGCCCCTTCGACGGCTCGCTGGGCAAGCTCGCGGTCACGGCCATAGTCGGTGGTGGTGACGCTCGTGACTTCGGCGGTGTCAACCTGGTCGGGCAGCTCAAACACGACGAGTGTCAGCCGGCAGCGACGACCTGTACCCCTGGCGCGGCGGCGAACATCTACTCCAGCATCAGCGAATCGTTCGTGATCATGGCGCAGGCCCGAACCGGCGGCGAATACGCTCCATCGGCGGATGCGGTCGCGTACCTGCTCTCGCTGCAGTGCACGTCCGGTGGTTTCACCGCGAACGTCACGGCGTGCGGATCGGGCGCAGCCGACATCGACGCGACCTCCTATGCGCTCATGGCCCTGCAGACGGTCCAGGGGCATGCGGGCGAGCGTTCGGCTGCGGGCCGGTGGCTCAGTGGCCAACAGCACTCGGGCGGTTACTGGATGAGCCAGGACGCGGCGAACCCCAATTCGACCGGTCTTGCCGCGGCTGCGCTGGCTGGTGAAGGGGTCGACGTCGCGTCCGCCCGGGCGTGGCTGCGTTCGCAGCAGGTCCCGGCCGGTCGGCCCGGCGCTGGAGCGATTAAGTACGCGGGTGCCGTCACACCGACGACGACGACGGCGACGTCCCCGTCGGTTCTGGCAACAGCTCAGTCACTGTGCGGTCTGGCCGAGGACGGCAGCCTGTCCACGCTGACGGCGTCCAGCGCGGTCGACGACCTGCCTGTGTTCGCGCCGGCTGCTGACCTTTCCGCACAGACGGCGCGGGCCGGCGCGACGCAGACCGCGACTGGTTACGGTTTCGTCGCGGGGGAGCAGGTTCGTGCGGTCGTGAGGTCCTCTCCGGTGACGGTCGGGACGGCAACTGCGAGTCCGCTCGGCGTCGTCAAGCTCGCCTACCGGCTCTCTTCCTCGCTCGAGGCAGGGACGCACACGCTGACGCTGACCGGACTCGCCTCCGGCCTTGAGGCGGTCGAACGGTTCACCGTGCCTGATGCTCAGGGCTCGGCGTCGAGCGCGCCGTCCTCGGCGACCCAGACGTCTTCGGCGACCCAGACGTCTTCGGCGACCGTCGCCCCGCAGGCGGCACCGATCGCCGCGACTGGTCAGGATGGCAGGTGGCTCACCGAACTCGCCCTCATCGGGGCGGCTGCTCTCCTCGGTGGTGCTGCGCTGGTGTTGACCGCGCGTCGGCGCCGTTGGCACTGATGCCGGGGGTCGCGGGAGTGCGTTGGGCGTTGAGCGTTGCGACTGCCCTGCTCGTCGTATCCGCTGGGCTGGCGCAACCGGCATGGGCGGAGAAGAAGCCCTCCTACGTTGCGATCGTGGTGTCCGGTCACGTCACTGCCTGCGTGCGGTGGCACTCCGGCATCACGGGGGACGAGGTGCTCAACGCAACAGCGACTGTGCGGTACCGACAGCCCGACGGGATCATCGTCCAGATCGACGGAGAGCCCTCCCCGCCGCGCGCGGACAACGACCACTACTGGTCCTACTGGCACAGCAGCGGCGGTGGATGGTCCTACAGCGACATCGGTGCGAGCGGTTACTCGCCGGCGGCCGGCACCGTCGAGGGCTGGAGTTTTGTCGACGGAGCGACCAAGACGCCGCCGGCACAGAATCCGGGTGGGTTGTACGCAGCGATCTGCGGGAGCAAGGATCCGGCCCCGGCCCCGGCATCGGCATCGACATCGAGCACTAGCAGGCACGACCCCGCACCGAGCTCCTCTACATCGCACGCCGCCGGGGGACTGGCCTCCACGATCTCGAACGGACACCCTCGAGTCGAGGCGCGGGCCCGGCCTTTGCGCGGGCCCGGCTCGACGGTCGTGAACACACCAGCGCGGGCTGGCACCACGGCGGTCCCGTCCGCCGCGTCGCCCGGATCACGCGCCACGGCTACGGAGCAATCGAACCCGGTGGCGCCAGGAACGCCCATCGTCAGTGACGTCAGACCCGCGGCCGCAGAGCGCCGACCGTCGGCGGGAGCGGCGTGGCCAACGATCGTCGCGCTCATTCTGGCCGCCGCGTTCGGCGGCGCCGGCGTCTGGGCGGCGCGGCGCAGACGCGGGCTCGGCGCAGGCTGATGCTCAGGACGGTCCCCGGCGCCGCCGCCCGCATTCCGCGCGGTCTGCACCCGATGGCGTGGTGGCTGTGGGCGATCGGGATGGCCACCGCGGCCAGTCGGACGTCGAACCCCCTGCTGCTGATTCTGGTGCTCGCGGTGCTCGGTTTCGTGATCGCCAACCGACGCAGCGACGCACCGTGGGCGCGGGCGTTCAAGTACTACCTGATCATGGCGTTGGTCGTGATCGCGATCCGCGTGGTGTTCCGCTCGATCTTCGCCAGCGGTATCAGCCCCGACGACCACATCCTGTTCTCGCTGCCGCACATCAGCACGCCCGATTGGTATGCCGGCATCCACCTGGGCGGACCGGTCTCGCTGGAGGCGACGTTGTCGGCCTGCTTCGACGGTCTGCGACTGGGCACACTGCTGTGCTGTGTCGGTGCGGCGAACGTC
>JBDTFN010000007.1:0-6207 GCA_039937915.1 Jatrophihabitans sp.
CTCGGTCGGTGATCGGGCGGTCCGCTTCATCGCGGCGGGCGGCGACGTCGTCCTCACCGTCGTCGCCGACCAGGCCGGGCCGATGACCGATGCGTTGGTTGCCAGAGCGAAGGCCGACCCCGCTTTCCGCACATTGGTCGACGCGGCTGCACTGCGGGTGCTGCAGACCAAGTCGACCAAGGGCCTACTCACCTAGGTTTTGCTTTTACCGACACGGCCCTGTCGTAGCCCGAGCGCCGCCTGGTCAGCCTGCGCGCAGCAGCGTCCGCGACAGGACGAACCCGCGGGTGGTGACGAGATCCGCGCAGGCGAGGAAGTTCATGTCGCTGCGACAGGCGTAGTCACCGACGCGCAGCGTGCTGCCGTAGGGCAGGACATTGCCGAAGGGGCTGTAGGGCAGGCCACCCAGGCAGAGCCCGCGGTACACCGTGTCGCCCGACACCTCGACGTAGTTCGGGATGAAGCCGATCTCGTGACAATCGCGCTTCGGGGGATCCGGGTACGACCGTTCCTTGATGGTGCAGGTCACCTGCTTGTCCAGGAAGCAGGCGATGTTCTTGGTCGGTGACACCAGATATCGCTCGGAGCCGTAGGACGGCACCCGCGGGCCACCCGGCTCGTCGCGGGTCCAGGCGTAGTCCGACTCCGACACCGGCTTGCCGGCGCGGACGAAGGCGACGAGGTCCGCCCCGAGCGCGGGCGCAACCGAACCTGCCGTCGACGAGGAGGGAGTCGGGGTCTGTGGCCCCGACGACGCCGCGCCGGAGCTGCCGATCGGACCCGGCGGCGGTGCGGCGCCACCGGTCGACGGGAAGTCCGACGTCGTTCCCGGGGCCGAGGATGCAGACGCGTTCGAACCGCCTGAGCCCTTCACGACCGATGAGCATCCGGCGAGGGCGAGCAGCGCTGCGACCGCCGCCACCGTGCCGCGTGCCCTCACGCCGACAGCGCTGCGTAACCGGGCTTGATCACCGAGTTGATGATCGCGAGCCTCTCGTCGAAGCCGATGAACGCGCTCTTCATCGCGTTGACGGTGAACCACTGCAGGTCCGACCATTGGTAGTTGAACGCCTCGGTCAGCAGCGTCATCTCCCGGGTCATCGTCGTGCCGCTCATCAGCCGGTTGTCGGTGTTGATCGTGACCCGGAAATGCAGCCGACGCAGGAGACCGATCGGGTGCTCGGCAATCGAGTTCACTGCGCCCGTCTGCACGTTCGACGACGGGCACATTTCCAGCGGGATCCGCTTGTCACGCACGTACTGCGCGAGCCGACCGAGTCGACCCCCGGCGGTGATGTCGTCGACGATCCGCACCCCGTGGCCGAGTCGGTCGGTACCGCACCACTGCAGCGCCTCCCAGATCGACGGGAGCCCGAACGCCTCGCCGGCGTGGATGGTGAAGTGCGCGTTCTCGCGACGGAGGTACTCGAAGGCGTCGAGATGACGCGACGGCGGGAAGCCGGCCTCCGCCCCGGCGATGTCGAAGCCGACCACGCCGTCATCGCGATAGGCGATGGCCAGTTCGGCGATCTCACGCGAACGGGCCGCATGCCGCATCGCCGTCACGATTGCCCCGACCCGGATGGAGTGGCCGGCAGCGGCCGCGATCGCCTCGCCCTCGCGGAAGCCGGACAACACCGCCTCGACGACCTGTTCGAGCGTGAGCCCTTCTTCGGTGTGCTGCTCGGGGGCCCAACGGATCTCGGCGTAGACGACACCATCAGCGGCGAGATCCTCGACCGCCTCACGCGCGACCCGCGTCAGCCCGGCCACATTCTGCATGACGGCGACGGTGTGCGCGAAGGTTTCGAGGTAGCGCTCGAGCGAACCGGAGTTCGACGCCTCCCGGAACCACGTGGCCAGCTCATCAGCATCGGTGGCCGGCAGTGCCTGGTACCCGATGGTGTTCGCGAGTTCGACGATCGTCGACGGACGCAGACCGCCGTCGAGATGGTCATGGAGCAGGGCCTTGGGGGCCCGTCTGATCGAGGCGAAATCGAGCGGCGTCGGCATCGCTTCACCGTAGTCCGGGACCCTGACCGCCGATCAGGCGATACGGTCGAGAATCAGTTCGGTCGACTCGTACGACGAGCCGATGTCGTAGCCGCCGGCCAATGCTTCCATTGCGCGGTCGAAGCGGGATGCGTCGTCGGCGTGCAGTTCCAGCAAGGGCTGACCCGCCGTGACGGTCTCCCCCGGCTTGGCGTGCAGAACGATGCCGGCCCCGGCCGAGACCGGATCCTCCTTGCGGGCGCGACCGGCGCCCAGGCGCCAGGCAGCCGTCCCCACGGCCAACGCGTCGAGGCGGGTGAGCACCCCTGAGGATGGCGCAGTGATCACGTGCGTCTCGCGGGCGACCGGCAGCGGAGCGGACGGGTCGCCGCCCTGGGCCGAAATCATCGCCCGCCATACGTCCATGGCCCGCCCGTCACGCAGTGCGTCGGCCGGATCGGCGTCCTCGAGGCCGGCGCAGTCCAGCATCTCGCGCGCCAACGCGAGGGTCAGTTCGACCACGTCGGCCGGGCCACCACCCGCGAGGACCTCGACGGACTCCCGGACCTCGAGCGCGTTGCCCGCGGTCAGACCCAGCGGCGTCGACATGTCGGTCAGCAGCGCGATCGTGCGCACGCCGTGCGCAGTGCCCAGCGAGACCATGGTCCGGGCGAGTTCGGCGGCGTCGGGCACCGACTTCATGAACGCACCCACCCCGACCTTGACGTCCAGCACGAGCGACGAAGAGCCCTCGGCGATCTTCTTGCTCATGATCGAGGATGCGATGAGCGGGATCGCCTCGACGGTGCCCGTCACATCGCGCAGCGCGTAGAGCTTCCGATCCGCCGGGGCCAGCCCGTCCCCCGCCGCGCAGATGACCGCGCCCACCGACGAGAGCTGGGCGATGAAGTCGGCGTTGGACACCTGCGCACGCCAGCCGGGGATGGACTCGAGCTTGTCCAGCGTGCCGCCGGTGTGACCAAGGCCGCGTCCGGACAGTTGCGGTACCGCCGCGCCGCACGCCGCGACCAGCGGCGCCAGCGGGAGGGTGATCTTGTCGCCGACCCCGCCGGTCGAATGTTTGTCCACGGTGGGCCTGGTCACCGAGGTCAGGTCGAGCCGCTCACCGGAGGCGATCATCGCGCCGGTCCAGCGAGCGATCTCGTCGGCCGTCATGCCGCGCAGGAGGATCGCCATCGCCAGCGCGGCCATCTGCTCATCGGCCACCCCACCGTGGGTATAGGCGTCGATGACCCAGTCGATCTGTTCGTCGCTCAGGGCACCACCGTCCCGCTTGGTCCTGATGACGTCGACGGCGTCCAGGTCAGCCAAGATTCCCCCGCCCGAAGGCGAGCGGCAGGACCTCGATCATCAGCTTGACGCCCTCGGGGGTGTCGACGAGCAGATCCGGCCCGCCGTGCTCCCAGAGCAGTTGCCGGCACCGTCCACACGGCATCAGGATGTCTCCACGGGAGTCGACGCAGGCAAAGGCAACCAGTGCCCCACCCCCGCTGGCGTGCAGCGCCGACACCAGCCCGCACTCAGCGCACAGTCCCACGCCGTAGGAGGCGTTTTCGACGTTGCACCCGGTCACGATCCGGCCGTCGTCGACGAAGGCAGCTGCGCCCACCGGGTACTGCGAGTACGGCGCGTACGCGTTGCCCATAGCCTCGAGCGCCGCGCGGCGCAGTGCGGCCCAGTCGATTTCGCTCATGAGTGCGCTAACCCTTCTCGTACGGTTCGCCGTCGGCCGCAGGGGCCTGGACGCGACCGACAACGCCGGCGACAGCGATGACGGTGGCGATGTAGGGCAGCATGCTCAGGAACGCCGACGGGATGGCCACCGGGGTACCCACGATGCCGAGGGTGATCTGCAACTGGTCCATGAAGCCGAACAGCAGTGCGGCGGCGATGGCCCCCTTCGGGCTCCACCGTCCGAAGATCACCGCGGCCAGGGCGATGAATCCCTTGCCGGAGGAGATGTTGTAGTTGAACGCCCCCGAGCCGCCGATGGTCAGTACCGCACCGGCCAACCCAGCGATCAGTCCGCCGATGATCACGTTGCGGTAGCGGGTCCGCAGCACCTTGATGCCGACAGTGTCGGCTGCCCTCGGGTGCTCGCCGACCGCGCGGGTGCGCAGCCCCCAACGGGTGCGGAACAGCGCCACATGGACGGCCACGCCGAGGAAGTAGGTGATGTACACGATGATGTTGACGCTGAACAGCGCCTCCCCCAGGACCGGGATGTCCGACAGCAGCGGGATCTTGATCGGGTCGAGCGTCAGCCCGGCGTTGTAGCTCTGCGGGTCCGACTGCATCAGCGAGTGATAGCCGAGGTTGGTCAGGCCGAGCGCGAAGGTGTTCAGCACGACGCCCAGCACGATCTGGTTCACCAGGTACCTGATGGCGAAGACGGCCAGCAGCACCGCGATGAGCGCGCCGCCGATCATCGCGGCGAGCAGTCCCACCCCGAGACTGTTCGAGGACGACGCGAACATCGCGCCGGCGAAGGCCCCGACCAGCATCTGCCCTTCGATGGCGATGTTGATGATTCCCGAACGCTCGCAGACGATGCCGGCGAGCGCCCCGAGGATGAACGGGATGGACGCGATCACCGACTGGCCGACGAGGCCGGTGAGGCTGATCGGGTTGGACGGGTCACCGGTGCCCGCCCACGACAGGAACGCCAGCACGAACAGCACGCCGGTGACGACCGCGGCCCACTTCAGACCGGACTTGGACAGGCCACGGATGAGGTGGACGAGGCCGAGCGCGATCATGATCGCGCCCATCACCATGGCGGCGCCGCCGCCGGGATAGCGCAGTACCGGGACGTGGAACTTGTCGCCGAACTGGGAGATCTGGAACGCCGCGTCGCCGTTGTTCGCGCCGAAGCCCCAGGCGCCGACGGTGACGACCCCGGCCAGGACCAATCCCAGCCCCGAAAGAATCCGGGCCCGACGCGACAACGGAGTGTCGGCGATTTCGCGACTGACCACCAGTTGGCCCTCGGGCGGAGCGACCCCGGCGGTCATCCGTTCCATCCCCGGGCGAGTTGGGCGATCCCGCCGCCTCGCGATTCCCGCAGCCGGAACATCCCGCGCACCAGTGCGGGCGCGGCGATGAACAGCACCGCGACTGGCGCGATGACGAACACGACGTCTGGCGGGGTGGTGGTCTGTGACCCCATGACGACGCTGCCGGCCCGGAACGCCCCGAACAGGATGCCGGCGAGCACCGTGCCCAGCGGCGTACCTCGACCGAGCAGGGCGACGGTGATCGCGTCGAAGCCGAAGCCCGCGTCGATGTCGCCACGCAACTGGTCGTTCGTGCCCAGGATCTGCGAACAACCGACCAGTCCGGAGAGCGCTCCGGAGATGAGCATGACGCGGAGGTAACTGCGCTCGACGTCCATGCCCGCTGTCCGCGCCGCGAACGGGTTGGCGCCGACGGCCCGCAGCGTGAAACCGAGGGTCGAGCGGGACAGCAGCCACCAGCACCCGACCGCGGCGGCCAGCGCGATGATGATGCCGAAGTGCAGCGACTCGAACAGGATGGGTAGCCGCGCCGTGCTCTTCACCGTCCGCGAGATGGCCTCGTTGGAGCCCGGTTCCTGGAAGCCGTTCACGGTGAGCAGATAGACGAGCAGGTACACCGCGACGTAGTTGAGCATGATCGTGGTGATGACCTCGTGAGCGCCGGTCTTCGCCTTGAGCAGCCCGACCAGTCCACCCCAGAGGGCACCCCCGGCGATACCGGCGATCATCGCGACGACGAGGTGGATGAACGGCGGCATGGACCAGGCGAATCCAACGTAGCCCGCGGCAATCGCACCCATGACCAGCTGACCCTGGACCCCGATGTTGAACAGGCCGGCCCGGAAGGCGACGGTCACGGCCAGACCACCGAGGATGAGCGGCGCGGCATTGAGCAGCGTGTTCGCGATGGGGCCGAAGATCGGGACGCCGCCGTTGGTGTAGAGCAGTGAGTCCATGTTGACGACAGAGCCACGGAACAGGGCCGAGTAGCCGGCCGAGATTGCCTCCCAGGCCCGGGAGAACGTGTCGCTAGGTTGCTGGAAGAAATACCCGGCCGCCTTGCGCGTCGGCGGGTCGGCGATCGCGATGAGGAATGCCCCGAAGACGAGTGCTGCCACGAACGCCAGCACCGTCACGACGAATTCATTGCCGTACAGGTAGCCGTCGAGCATCCGTC
>JBDTFN010000008.1:0-5628 GCA_039937915.1 Jatrophihabitans sp.
GGATCGCACCGCACAGCGCGTTGAGCATCGTGGTTTTCCCAGCCTGGGTTCCGCCGGCGACCAAAATGTTCAACCCGGCCGTCACCGAGGCGTCCAGAAACCGCCCGGCCTGCTCGGTGAGCGAGCCAGCCGCGACGAGTTCGTCCAGGGAACGCAGCCCGACGGCGAACTTGCGAATGTTCACTGCCATGTGACGGCGGGTGATGTTCGGGATGACGACATGCAGCCGTGACCCGTCCGGCAGCATCGCATCGACGAACGGCGTACTGAGATCGATACGCCGCCCGGTCGGACGCAGCATCCGCTCGACGAGTTCGGCAACCTGGTCGGCGGTGAGGATCAGGTTGGTCAGCTCCGAGCGCCCGTTGCGCGCCACGAAGACCCGGCCTGGTTCATTTATCCAGACCTCCTCGATCCCCCGGTCATCAAGCAACGGCTGCAACGGCCCGAACCCGGCCACCGCGTCCAGCACCGCGCGGGTCGCCGCGACCACATCGCCCATCGGCGGCAGCGCCGAGGTGACCGAACGGTCCTGATACTCCCCGACGACCTCGTCGACGAGCCGGCTCATCACGTCGGGTTCGACCAGGGGGTCGATACCCCGACGGCGGACGAGCTCCCGCACCTCGGTCTCGAGGATGGTCTGCGCAGACGTCGGCACCGCTCACCCTCCCCACCGATCAACCGAAACTTTCGACAGAGGGTATGGGTGAATCCGCTTGAGAAACATGTGAATCGGACATCCTGTGGACAACCGGACCACCTGCGGATCGGGTGCAGAGCGGCGTAATGTCGATCACGTAGCCGCACCCGCCTGCCCATCGGGCCGGGCGTCACAACAGACGACAAACCTGCCACCAAGGGGGTCCCGTGAGTAAGACACGACCGACCACGAGCACCGCAGCCGATGTTCTCGGCCCGCTGCTACGGAACGCAGTGAACGCAGAGCTTCCGTTCCGGTTGCGATTCTGGGACGGCAGTACGACCGGTCCGCCGGATTCTCCGATCACGTTGGTCGTGGCCCACCGCCGAGCGCTACGCAGACTGCTGTGGGCACCGGACGAGATCGGCCTGGCCCGCGCCTACGTGACCGGCGACGTGGACGTCGAGGGCGACCTGTTCACCGCGCTGGCCCTGGTCCTCGACCTCATCCGCCCGGACGACATCGTCGGCGAACGACCCAGCCTGCGCACGATCGCCGCACTGGTCGGCGCCGCGCTGCGCCTGCGGGTGCTCGGGCCACCGCCGCGTCCGCCGAAGGAGGAGGTCCATCTGCGCGGACGACGCCACACCCAGCGTCGGGACGCCGAGGCGATCGCCTACCACTACGACGTCGGCAACGAGTTCTACGAGCACGTGCTCGGGGACTCGATGACCTACTCCTGCGCCTACTGGGACCAGCCCGATCCCGAGCCGTCCGACCCGGCACAGGTGACCGCGGCCCAGTTCGCCAAGTGTGATCTCGTCGCCCGCAAACTCGGCCTGGCCCCGGGGATGCGCGTGCTGGACGTCGGCTGCGGATGGGGGACCTTCGCGCTGCACGCGGCCCGCACCTACGGCACGTCGGTCGTCGGGGTCACGCTGTCCACCGCGCAGGCGGAGTACGCACGGGACCGCATGAAGGAAGAAGGTGTCGACGACCTCGTCGAGATCCGGGTGCAGGACTACCGCGACATCAGCGACGGCCCCTTCGACGCCATCTCCAGCATCGGGATGGCCGAGCACGTCGGATCGGCCAAGCTCGCCGAGTACGCGGGCGACCTGTTCGCCCTGCTCAGACCGCAGGGTCGCCTACTCAACCACGCGATCTCGCTGCGCCCCGACGACGCGCAGCAGGGTCCGGAATCGTCATCGTTCATCGACCGTTACGTCTTCCCCGACGGCGAACTGGTCCCGATCGCGCGCATGGTCGCGACCCTCGAGAACGCCGGCTTCGAGGTCCGCGACGTCCAGGCCCTGCGCGAGCACTACGCGCTGACGCTGCGTGCCTGGTGCGCGAACCTCGAGCGCAACTGGGACGCCGCGGTCGCCGCCGCCACGCCGGAGCGCGCGCGGGTGTGGCGGCTGTACATGACCGCCTCCGCGATGTCGTTCGAGTCCAATGACATCGGGGTGAACCAGGTGCTGGCGGTACACCCGGGCCCACGCGGGGAGAGCGGGATGCCCCGCACCCGGGAGCGGCTGCTCGGACGGTCCGGCGCTGCTACGAAGCGCCGACGAGCGGCGCGAGCATGAGCGCGAGATGCAGGCGGGTGCGGTCCCGGCCGTCGGCGAGGTCCAGTCCGGTCAACTTCTGGAGTTTCTCGATCCGGTAGTACAGCGTCTGCCGGTGGATCGAGAGTTCAGCGGCCGCGCGCTGGACGTTGCCCGCGCGGTCGAGGAACACCCGTGCGGTGTGGACGAGGTCGGCGTCCCCGTTCTCGAGCAGCCGCGTCACGGCGGGGTCGGCCACGACGTCGCGCAGCGCGGGATCGGCGGCGGCGGCGAGCAGCCGGTACGCCCCCAGGTTCGCCCACTCGAGGATCGGTTCGACGCCGTCCACGACCGCGGCGACCCGCGCGGCGATGCGCGCCTCCAGCCAACTTGCTCGGCCGTCGGCCAGATCCGTACGCGGACCACCGATCCCGGCGACGACCCGGCCGGTCCACCCGGGGGGAAGGCGGGTCCGGTACAGCTCGATCGCCTGACCCGCGACCTCGCGCGCCTCGGTACCGCGACGCGCCGGCACCACCAGGGCCACGCTGTGCGGTCCCGGGTCGGCGAGGACGGCGCGCGGCAGCAGCGCCGTCTGCGGCACCACCGGACGGGTCGGCACGGGGTTCCAGCACCCCACCACCGCCACGACGAGCGGGCAGTTGCGCGGCAGCGATCCCCGGTCGATGAGCCGCAGCGCCGATTGCCGCGCGGTCTCGCGGTCGCTGCCCAGCAGTTCGGTGACGGCAACGGCGTCGTCCTGCTTCTGCCGGCTGACCTGGGAGAGGAACCACCCGGCCTGGTCGGCGAGTTCCGCCACGGCCGCCACGATCGGATCGTCGAGGCTGCGGCGCTCGTCCAGCGCCCAGAGGAACCCGTAACTCACGCCCTGCCAGCGGACCGAGAAACACAGCCGGGACATGATCCGCCGGGCGGTGTCCGCCGGCGTCCGCACGGGGACCGTGGTGTCCCTGATGCCGAACTGCTCGAACCACGACACCAGCTCCGGAGGGATCGCCCGGTGCAGGATCGAGGCCTGCCGGACGTCATCCACCTGGCCGTACTGCGCGGCGAAGGCCACGAGGTTGTAGTCGCGGTCCTCCAGCGTCGTCGCCGCGCCGAGCATGCGTGCGGCCTCGTCGACGATGTCCTGCAACTCCGGCCGCATGCCTTGAGCATATGTCCAATTTCTGAATTACGAATCCAGACATACGTCCATGGCCGCTCGGACGTATCGCCGCCAGGCTCGGCCTATGGCGAACGCAGCACTCTTGGCGCTCTCGCGGCGTGACGGAATCCTACGGGCCATCACCCGGCTGCCGGTCACCCGCTCGGTCGTCGACCGGTTCGTCGCGGGTGAGACCGACGAGAGCGTGGTCGCCGCCGTGCGCGCGCTGCACGAGCGGAACCTGCTGACGACCATCGACCGCCTCGGCGAGGACGTCGATGACCGCGAGCGGGCGGACGCGACCGCGGCGGCCTACGTCGAACTGCTGACCCGGCTCGGCGACGCCGGTCTTGTCCCGGACTCCGAGGTGTCGCTCAAGCTGTCCGCGATGGGCCAGCACCTGCCCGGCCAGGGTTCGGACGTGGCCCTGGCCAACGCGCGCCGCGTCTGCGCGGCCGCGCAGTCGGTCGGCACCACCGTCTCGGTCGATATGGAGGACCACACCACCGTCGACGCCACCCTGTCGACCGTGCACGAACTGCGCCAGGACTTTCCCTGGGTCGCCGTGGCGATCCAGGCCGCGCTCAAGCGGACCGAGAACGACCTGCGCGACCTCGCCGTGGCGGGCTCGAGGGTTCGGCTGGTCAAGGGGGCCTACGCCGAACCGGCGTCGGTGGCGCACGTCAAGAAAGCCGAGGTCGACGCCTCCTACGCCCGCGGGATCGCCATCCTGATGGCCGGCGCCGGCTACCCGCAGATCGGCACGCACGACCCCGCGATGATCACCCGGGCCGAGGCCCTCGCCGCCGAGCACGGCCGGGACTCCGCCAGCTTCGAGTTCCAGATGCTGTACGGGATCCGCACCGACGAGCAGGCCCGCCTTCGCGCCGCCGGCCGGCAGGTCCGGGTCTACGTCCCCTACGGCTCGGACTGGTACGGCTACTTCGTCCGCCGGCTGGCCGAACGACCGGCCAACGTCGGATTCCTCGCCCGCGCGCTCGTGGGCCGTTGAGAGGCACCATGGACGCGATCACGAACATCCCCACGCCGGTCAACGAGCCAGTACGTACCTACGAGCCCGGCTCGGCCGACGCGCAGGAACTGCACCGCGAACTGGACCGGCTGCAGGGCGAACACCTCGAGATCACCGCCACCATCGGCGGCCGCACGCGCCGCGCGGGCGGTGCCGCATTCGACGTCGTCCAACCGCACCGCCACGCGCACGTCCTCGGTTCCGGATCCGCCGCCACCAAGGCCGACGCGCAGGATGCGATCGAGGCCGCCGCCGCGGCGTCCCTGGAATGGCGCTCGTGGTCCTTCGACGACCGCGCCGCCGTCCTGCTGCGGGCGGCCGACCTGCTGACCGGTCCGTGGAGGGCCACCATCAACGCCGCGACCATGCTCGGGCAGTCCAAGACCGTGCAGCAGGCCGAGATCGACGCGGCCTGCGAGCTGGCCGACTTCTGGCGGTTCAACGTCCACTTCGCGCGCGAGATCCTGGCCGGCCAACCGGCCGCGAACTCCCCCGGCGTCTGGAACCGGCTCGATCACCGTCCACTCGAGGGCTTCGTCTACGCGATCAGCCCGTTCAACTTCACCGCCATCGCCGGCAACCTGCCGACCGCCCCGGCGCTGATGGGCAACGTCGTGCTCTGGAAGCCGTCCCCGACCCAGCAGCTGGCCGCGCAGTACACGATGCGGCTGCTCGAGGCCGCGGGTCTGCCCCCCGGCGTGATCAACCTGCTCCCCGGCGACGGCAAGGACGTCAGCGAGGTCGCCCTCGCCCACCGCGACCTGGCCGGCATCCACTTCACCGGGTCCACGCCGACCTTCCAGCACCTGTGGTCGCAGGTCGGCGCCAACATCGGCGGCTACCGCTCCTACCCGCGCATCGTCGGCGAGACCGGCGGTAAGGACTTCGTCGTCGCGCACCCTTCGGCCGACGTCGAGGTACTGCGCACCGCGCTCATCCGCGGGGCATTCGAGTACCAGGGCCAGAAGTGTTCGGCCGCGTCGCGCGCCTACGTCCCCCGCTCGGTGTGGTCGAAGCTTCGTGACGATCTCGCCGCCGACGTCGAGTCGATCAGCATGGGCGACGTCACCGACTTCGCCCACTTCATGGGCGCGGTCATCGACGAACGCGCCTTCGGCAAGCACAAGACGGCGTTGGAGCGTGCGGCCCAGACCTCCTCGCTCACCGTCGTCGCGGGCGGCACGTGCGACGACAGCGAGGGGTACTTCGTCCGCCCGACCGTCCTGGAGGGGAC
>JBDTFN010000009.1:0-8912 GCA_039937915.1 Jatrophihabitans sp.
CCGCGGACCAGGTGCTGCGTCACGGTGTGGGCCTGACCGATCTGGTGCGGACCGAACACGCCGTACGCGGGGAACCGCCGGTCTTCGACCTGGCCGGGTTCGTGGCCGGGTTGCGGGCCGCGAGGCCACCGGCCGTGGCCTTCGTCAGCAAGACCGCAGCGTCGGCGTATGCCCGTAGCGCGGGGGAGCGGCAGCCCCGCGACTACGGCGTGCTGTCCTGGACGGTCGCGGGTATTCCAGCCTTCGTCCTGCCCGGCCCGTCCGGCGCGAACAACGGGATGCCACTGCCGCTGCGGATCGCGCTCTGGCGCGACCTGCCCGATTTCCTCGAGACGCTCTAGTCCCGGGGCCGGACGAATGCGAGTCTGAACCGATGGGGATCAGCGTTCAGTCGGTTTGTGACGACCTCTTCGACGACGTCCAAATCGTGTTCGGGAACAAGGGCCAGGCGGCCCGCTGCCAGTGCCAGGGCTACCGGATGGGCTGGTACGCCCAGCACGCCGACGACGTCCAGGGGCGCCGGGAACTGCTGCGCGACCAGGTCGTCGAGGGCCATGGAGTGATCGCCCATCTCGACGGTGAGCCGGTCGGCTGGTGCTCCGTTGCGCCGCGCCGCGATTACCGCTACCTGCGGCAGACGACATGGAGAGGCCGGAGTGAGGACCAGGACGCTACAGACATCTGGGCGGTCACCTGTCTCGTCGTGCGGGCTGGGTTCCGGCACCAGGGCGTGAGCCGGGCGCTGGTGGGCGGCACGGTCGACCTGGCTCGCGATGCCGGTGCTTCGGCGCTCGAGGCCTACCCGATGAAGCCGGCGCCGGGCAAGGAGGTGCCGTGGGGTGAGCTGCACGTCGGCAAGCTCAGCCTGTTCCTCAGGGCTGGGTTCCAGGTCGTGCACGAGCCGTCTCTGCGGCGAGCGGTCGTCCGCTACGCCTATTAGGCCTGGAGCTCGCGCCCCACGTGGGTGTCCAACCATGCGACGAGCGGAGCCATGCCTTTCCAGATCTTGGCGATCTCGCCGCGTGCCCTCGGCGTGGCGAGCCAGTCCGGCGCGCCGAGTTCCTGGCGAGCCGTCACGGTTTTGAAGCGGAGTAGGTCCGCGCGCGGATGATCCTTCTCGTACCCCGACGGGACACGGGTGATCTGCTCGCCCCCGACCGTGGCGCCCTTGCGCCGCACGGACGCGACGGTGCGCTCGAACTGTGGCCCGGCGACGTCGTCTGCGATCGCGCGGCGCAGCCGGGCCACCTGTGCAGATTCGGTGTGCCAGTAGCCGCCGGCGAGCATCAGTCCGGCCGCCGACACCTGCAGGTACATCGACGATTCGCCGAACCACACACCCTGGTGGGTCTTGTACGGCGTCTTGTCCTTGCTGAACCGGACGTCGCGATAGGGGCGGAACATCTTGTAGGCGCCGAACCTGGTTCCCAGTTCGTCGGACAGCGCGGTCAGCGGTGCCTTCACCGATTCGTCGTAGACCTCTTTGTGCTCGGTCCAGAACCCCTTGGAGTTGTCGTTCTCCAGGTCCTCATAGAAGTCGAGCGCAGTGAGCGGAATGCCGTCGAAGGTCACGTAATCCAATGTATCCACCGGCCATGCGGTACGCCGGACGGTAATCGGGATGCGCGTGGACGACTTGATGGTGTGTGATCAGGCGATGGCGATCGCGCTGGACGAACCGAGCGTCGACCGGCTCAGCGAGGCAGTGCGGGTGTTGTGCGAGTGGCAGGCCGACGAGGCGCCGATGCAGCTGCACCCGGGGGACGTCGGGTGGTTCTGGCGCTTCGGTATGCAGGCGACGGCCGCGGCGGTCCGGACCTGGAGCCGGGGCGGCCGGATTGTCGCCGTCGGCCTGCTCGACGGTCCCGGGCTGCTTCGGCTGACGACCGCGCCGGATACTCAGCGCAACCCCGAATTGGCGCAGCAATTGGTGGCGGACCTGAGTGACCCGAAGCGCGGCGTTTTACCGGCGGGCGGGGTATCGGTCGAGACGCCGACTGGGGCTCTGGTCCAGGCATTGTTGGCTGAGTACGGGTGGGGGATCGGCGAGGCGTGGACGCCGCTGCGTCGCGACCTCGCGGGGCCGGTGGAGGACCCCGGGGTGCGGATCGAGGTCATCGGACCGGATCGCGCCCATCTGCTGACGGCCGTGCACCGGGACGCGTTCGGCTCCCCGAACTTCACCGATGAGCGTTGGCAGGTGATGGCGGGCGGGTTGCCGTACGCAGATGCCCGGTGCCTGGTCGCACACAACGATCAGGGTGCCGCGGTGGCCACGGCGACGGTGTGGTCGGCCGGTCCGGGCCGGCCCGGTGTGCTGGAGCCGATGGGCGTGCACAGTGAGCACCGCGGTCACGGCTATGGCAAGGCGATCACCCTCGCTGCGGCGGCCGCGCTACGGCAGATGGGCTCCTCGAGCGCAATGGTCTGCACGCCGAGCGCCAACGTGGGTGGCGTCGCCACCTACCGGGCGGCCGGGTACGAGCAACTCCTCGAGCGACGGGACCGCACGCGGGAGGACTCGGGCGTGGCTACTCCGGGCGGGTGAGGAGACGACCGAATCTCCGCGGTCCGCCAACGGCTAGGCGGGCTCGCCGAGGGATGTGTGCAGGCGGATCTCGCGCATTTCGCCGGCTCCGGTGTCGAGTGCGCGCATCAGGCCGTCGGGGGCCCAGCCGGCTGATTCGAGGAAGGCTCGGGTGACGGTGTCGGCCTCGGGCACCCAGATCACCAAGCGGGTGGTGGCGTCCTGGCGGGCGTGATCGACCGCGGCCGCCAGCAGTCGTGATCCGTGTCCGCGACGTCCCCACCGCGGCTCGACGAGCAGGGTGGCCAGCGACGAGGTCGTGTCCGGCTCGGGGTCGTCGTCTTGCAGGTCGTCCGCCGGGCCGAACGCGGCGAACCCGACGACCCACTGACCCTCCATCGCGACCAGGACGTGATGCCGGGGCGACGGCGCGGTGGTGACGGCGACCGCCCACACCTGCGCCGCCTCGTCGGCGGACAGCCCGTCGAGGACGGGTGCAGGGAGGATCTCGGCGTAACCGGTACGCCAGGTGTCGACCTGGATGCGGCCGATCTCGACCGCATCATCGGGCCGGGCGGGTCGGACGCTGACATCTGCCATACGTCCGACCCTAACCACCGATGCTCAGCCGATCGCCGCGGGCGTCGGGGTCTGCTCCTCGACGATGTCGGCAGGTTCGTGGCGCAGTGTCGACAAGGCGTAGGCGCCACCGGTGACGAGCGCTCCGAGCAGCATGAGCACGATGCCGACGGCGGCGTAGTCGTCGAGGTTTCCGATGTTGCCGACGATGACCACGATGCCGAGCACGAAGGCGGCGGACCAGAACCACGTCGTGGCGCGGCGGGAGAAGTAGCCGCCGTAGAGGGCCAGCAGGGCGCCGAGGACGACGAGCACGATGCCGGTCTTGGTGACACCCAGGTCGATCGAGGCGGCGGCGATGCCGAGGACCGTGGTGTACAGGCCCGCTGCGGCCAGAGCCGTCGCCGTGCCGTGCCGACCCGTCCGGTCCAGCAGCGCCGCAATGGCGTAATAGATCAGCCCGAAGACGATGCCGACCGTAGCGATCGTCGACGCCCCGTTGGTGGTGTTCTGGCCGTTGTCCGACAGCGTGGACGAAACCCCGCGCAGGACCTCATTGCTCGCTGCCTTGAACGCAACGTAGCCGGTCAGGGTGATCGCGGCAGTGGTGATCAGAAACGAACGGCCGCGCAGACCCGGAACGACGAAGTAGCTGGCGACCCAGGCGAGGATCGAGAGCAGGAACACCGCGTCGATGCTGAAGGGCTCTCCGGTCCGGGTCGCGTCCTCCAGGCTCAGGCTGACGAACCCGATGGTGAGCGGGACGCTGATCGCTCCCAGCACCGCGCCGGCCGAGGCGAGGGGTCCGCCGCGCTTACGGAACGCGAGACCGTAACCGAGTACGACGAGGACGAGGAACACCCCTGCGCCGAGGAATCGACGGCCTTCGCCGGTGGTACTGGACAGGCCGGTGCGGTCGTCAAAGTTGATGTGGACGCCCGCGCCGTAATAGCCCGCGGTCCACACCAGAGCACCGATCAGCACGAGAGTCGCACCGCCCACGGCGATCGAGACCCCCGCGCGCGCCTCGGGAC
This sequence comes from Jatrophihabitans sp., assembly GCA_039937915.1. Classification (GTDB taxonomy): domain Bacteria; phylum Actinomycetota; class Actinomycetes; order Mycobacteriales; family Jatrophihabitantaceae; genus Jatrophihabitans. The sequence goes on from JBDTFN010000009.1 coordinate 4,141, forward strand.
GGCGTCGGGCACGCGCCCCGAGCGAGAGCGTGATGCCTTTCGGTTGCGCGGGCGCCGGGTACCCGGCCTGGTCACCGGGGCCGGGATACATCGGCTCTCCCGGGTAAGGCTGTCCGTAGCCCCCCTGTGGGAACGTGTCCGGCGGTGGCCGATACCCCTGCGGCGGCCCATACTCCTGCGGCGGCTGCTGACCAGGTTGCGGGTGTCCGTGGCGCGGGTAGCCGGGCTCAGGATTCAGGTTCTGCTCGGGAGGCTCGCTCATGACGGGGAGCTTAGATCGAAGATCAAGGTGCTTTCTTGGTGAAACAGGCACATCGGGCGGGGAGTGATCCCCTGCCCGCCACCTCGTTGTCCGGGCCTGGACCTAAGGTCTGGCGCATGACAGGACCGGTGCGGTTGACGGTGGCGCAGGCCCGCCGCATCGCCCTGGCCGCGCAGGGGTTTGCGGATCCGCGCCCCGTCGGGCGGGTCGACGTCCGGCACATCCGTCGGGTGCTGGACCGCATGGCGCTCCTGCAGATCGACTCGGTCAACGTCTTCTCCCGCAGCCATTACCTGCCCGTCCTGGCGCGGCTCGGCCCGTATCCACACGCCCTGCTGGACCGGATGACCGGCTACACCGACGGTCCGGCCCGAGCGGAGATGTTCGAGTACTGGGCGCACGCGGCGTCGCTGGTCCCGATCCGCTACCAGCCTCTGCTGCGCTGGCGGATGGCCCGGGCTCATGTCGAGCCGTGGCCCGGGATCCGACGCCTGGCCCGCGAGAAACCCACCCTGCTGGCCGACATCCTTCGCCTGGTCACCGAGAACGGTCCGATCTCCGGCGGGGACACCGGGATCCCGCGTCCCGCGCCGCGGGCCGGTCAGATGTGGAACTGGCACGACGGGAAGATCGCCCTGGAGTACCTGTTCTACGAAGGCAGGGTGACGACGGCCGGTCGGGTCAACTTCGAGCGTTTCTACGACCTCACCGAGCGGGTCCTGCCCGCCGACGTCCTCGCCCTCCCCACACCCCCCGCGCCGGACGCCAAGCGCGATCTCGTCCGACTTTCAGCGCGTGCACACGGGGTCGGCACCGTTGCCGATCTCGCTGACTACTTCCGTCTCCCGATCGCCGACACGAAGACGGCGATTGCCGAGCTGGTGGAATCGGGCGAACTACTCCCGACCGAGGTGGGCGGATGGCCCGCGGTGGCCTACCTCTGGCACGAGGCGCGTCGTCCGCGCGTCGTGCATGCCAGGGCGCTGCTCTCGCCGTTCGACCCGGTCGTGTGGTTCCGCGACCGTGCACAGCGGCTGTTCGACTTTCACTACCGGATCGAGATCTACACGCCGCAGGCCCAGCGTCGGTTCGGCTACTACGTGCTGCCGTTCCTGCTCGGCGACGAGCTTGTGGCTCGGGTCGATCTGAAGTCCGACCGGCAGGCGCGGGTGCTGCGTGTGCAGAGCGCCTGGCTCGAACCGGGACGCTCGGCTCCGCAGGTCGCGGCCGAACTGGCCCTCGAACTGGCCACCACCGCGACCTGGTTGGGCCTCGACGGCGTCGAGGTAATGCCGCGAGGCGACCTTGCCGGGCAGCTGCTGTCCGCGGTCGGCTGACGGGCCGGGGCTGCCCGTCGCGTGCCTCCCCGGCGCCCGTGACGGGCAGCGATAGGCTGCGTGTTCGTATTCCACCGCCGTCTTTCCCCGGAGCGTCCCGTGCCCGACATCGTCCCGCTGCAGGTCCAGGCCATTGCCTGGACACATTTCGAGGCGCCGGCGGGTGTGCCCTGGGAGACCGACACCGATGGCGGTGAGGCCTTGGCCGAATTCGCCGGGCGTGCCTGCTACCAGTCGTGGAAGAAGCCGAATCCGGCCACCGCGACCAACGCCGGTTACCTGCGGCACATCCTCGAGGTCGGTCACCTGTCCGTGCTCGAGCACGGGTCGGTCACCTTCTACCTGTCGGGCATCTCCCGGTCGCTCACCCACGAGTTGATCCGGCACCGGCACTTCAGCTATTCGCAGCTGTCCCAGCGTTACGTCCCGGAGAAGGACGCCGCGATGGTCGAGCCGGAGGTCATCGCCAGCGACCCGGAGCTGCACGCCAAGTTCGTTGCGGCGTCCGAGGCGGCGGTGGCCGCGTACACCGAGTTGCTGGAGGGGCTGGAGAAGCGGTTCGCGGACGTCGAACACGCGACGCTACGCCGCAAACAGGCACGTCAGGCGGCACGCGCAGTCCTGCCGAACGCCACCGAGACCCGCATCGTGGTCACCGGCAACTACCGCGCCTGGCGGCATTTCGTGGCGATGCGCGCCTCCGAGCATGCCGACGTCGAGATCCGCGAACTGGCGATCGCCTGCCTGCGGGAACTGCAGCGCATCGCGCCGAACGCGTTCGCCGACTTCTCGGTCACCGCGCTGCCCGACGGCACCGAGGTCGCCTCCAGCCCGATGGTCAGCGAGGGCTGAGCCGTTGGCCATCCGCGTAAACTCAAGGGCGTGGGTCAAGCGCTGCCAGCGAACTTCTGGCGTGGCCTCCGTGCGCACGACGGAGCAAAGCGAGGTCAGCAGTGAGCATTGACGTGAACCGTCCCTTCGGGCGAGTGTTGACCGCGATGGTCACGCCGTTCGATGTCTCCGGCGGTCTCGATCTGGTCAAGGCGGCTGAACTCGCGACCTACCTCGTCGACGAGATGGGCAACGACGGCTTGGTCATCAGCGGTACCGGTGGCGAGTCGCCCACCACGACCGACGCCGAGAAGGCAGATCTGCTCGCGGTCGTCGTCGACGCCGTGGGCGACCGCGCCTCGATCGTGGCGGGCGTCGGCTCGTTCGACACCGTGCACACCATCCATCTGGCGCAGGCCGCCGCGAAGGCGGGTGCGCACGGGCTGCTCTGCGTCACTCCGTACTACTCGAGACCACCGCAGGCCGGCGTGCTGGCTCACTTCCGTGCTGTCGCCGACGCGACCGACGTCCCCGTTCTGCTCTACGACGTACCGGTCCGGACCGGCCTGCCCATCGCTCCCGAGACGCTGATCGCGCTCGCTGCGCACGAGCACATCGTCGGGGTGAAGGACGCGAAGAATGATGTCGTCTCATCTGCGCGGGTCATGGCCGAGACCGATCTTGCCTACTACGCCGGCGACGATGCGATGACCCTGCCGCTGCTGTCGGTGGGCGCGGCCGGGGTCGTCGGCACCGCTACGCACTTCTGCGCTGCGCAGACGAAGGCGATGATCGTGGCCTTCGAAGCAGGTGACCTGGCCGAAGCCCTGCGCCTGCACCGGCAGCTGCTACCGATCTACACCGGTATCTTCCGCACGGCCGGGACGATCCTGGTCAAAGCGGGGCTCCGGCTGCGCGGAATCGACGTGGGCCCGGTCCGCCTGCCGCTCGTCGACGCGACCGAACACGAGATCAGTCACTTGCGTGCAGACCTTGCCGCTGCGGGTCTTGCCTAGCAACGCAGTGGCTAACGGGCCGCGCGCCTCCACCCAACCCTCAAGTTCAGCGTTAAGGTCGACGGGTGGAAGGTTCAACCGAGACCCGTGCCCGTCGCCAAGCGACCCGATCCGGCGGTACGACGACGCGGATGCCCGCTGGCAAGCCCCCTGCCCGTCGAAGCGCGAAGCGTAAGCCGGCGGCCCGGAAGCCGTCCGGCCCACCGCCGCGAAGCGGGCATGCGCCGCTCGCCGCGCCATTCGTCGCGATCGGCAAGGCGATCAGCGCGATCTGGCGGTCCATCGCCCGGATGATCGGCGGCCTGGCTCGAGCGGCCGGACGCAATGCCGCGACCGCTCGGGATCTTCCGGCAGAACACCGCCGCGACGGTGTAGCCCTGGGCGTCCTGGCGCTCGGCCTGATCACCATCATGGCGATCTGGTTCCAGGCCGCGGGTCCGGTCGGTCGGGGGATCGACACCGCGGTGCGGGCCGTCGTCGGAAACGGCGCGATCCTGCTGCCGCTCGTCCTGGCCCTGGCCGGGGCGCACATGCTGCGTCAGGCCCCCGAACCGGAAGCCCGTGGACGGGTCGTGGTCGGCGGCTTTGCCCTCACCGTTGCCGTCCTCGGCCTGTTCGACGTGTGGTCGGCCAGCCCGGGCGACTCCAACGGCCGTGCGCATGCCGGCGGACTGATCGGGACGGCCATCGGCAAACCGTTGTCCAGTGGCCTGTCCGACGCCATCGCCGTCCCGCTGCTGGCGGTGATCGGTGCCTTCGGCGTACTGGTGATCACCGCGACGCCGATCAGGGTGCTGATCGGCTACCTCGCGAACCTGCTGGGTCTGCGAACCAAGGTCATCGATGACCCCGCGACGGCGCAGGGCGACCCCGTTGCCACGCCCACCGGGCGGCGTCGGCGTCCGGTTCCGCCGCAGAGCCCGCCGGAGACGCCGACCTCGGAAATCCCCACCATCGACACCTCCCAGCCGGTTACCCCGGAGTCCGAGCTCACAGTCGTCAAGGCGCGTAAGCCCCGTACGGCAAAGGTGGTCGAGGAGCCAGAACTTCCGCCGATCGATCGGCCGATCCAGCTCGAACTCGCCGGCGGCGGCGGCATGTACACGCTGCCCTCGATCAAGGACCTCGCCCAGGGTTCTCCGCACATGGAGCACACGAAGGCCAATGACGAGGTCATCGCAGCACTTCAGCAGGTCTTCACCGAGTTCGACGTCGATTGCGCGGTCACCGGTTTCAACCGCGGCCCGACGGTCACCCGTTACGAGGTGACGCTCGGCCCCGGTGTGAAGGTCGAGCGGATCACCAACCTGGCCCGCAATATCGCCT
>JBDTFN010000010.1:0-6417 GCA_039937915.1 Jatrophihabitans sp.
GGGGTGTCGGTCAGCGTTCCGGCGATGAGCCAGAAGGACGCTGAAGACCTCGAGTTCGCCCTTCGCCTCGGCGTCGACTTCGTGGCGTTGTCCTTCGTCCGCAATCCGGAGGACGTCGAGCTCGTCCACCGGGTGATGGACGAGGTGGGCATTCGGGTCCCGGTCATCGCGAAGCTGGAGAAGCCCGAGGCGGTCGACCGGCTTGAGGAGATCGTGCTGGCCTTCGACGGCATGATGGTGGCCCGCGGCGACCTCGGGGTCGAGATGCCACTCGAAGAGGTCCCGATGGTGCAGAAGCGGGCGATCCAAGCCTGCCGTAACAACGCCAAGCCGGTCATCGTCGCCACCCAGATGCTCGAGTCGATGATCACGCACTCACGGCCCACCCGCGCCGAGGCTTCCGACGTCGCGAACGCCGTCATCGACGGTGCCGACGCGGTGATGCTGTCGGGGGAGACCAGCGTCGGTCGCTATCCGGTACAGGCGGTCGCGACGATGAGCCGCATCATCCGATCGGTGGAGGGCTCCGGGGCGCGTCCCGGCGGCCTTGAGCACAACCCGCGTACCTCCGGTGGTGCCCTGGTCAAGGCGGCCAAGGACATCGGTGATTCCCTCGGCGCGGTCGCACTCGTCGCGTTCACCCAGACCGGCGACACCGCCCGCCGGCTGTCCCGGCTGCAGCCCACGCAGCGGATCCTCGTTTTCACCCCGCTGGAGACCGTGCAACGCCAGATGGCGCTGCTATGGGGGGCGGAGGCGCACCTGGTGTGGACGGTGAAGAACACCGACGACATGGTGCGTCAGGTCGATTCCGCGTTGCTGAACCGAGGGGTCTGTCACCCCCAGGACCTGGTGGTCATCGTCGCCGGGACGCCGCCATCGACGCCGGGCGCCACGAATACGATCCGCGTCCACCACATCGGGGACGTGCTGCGGCATGGCTGACGGCGGTCCCGAGGGGTTGTCCGGACAGGCCGCGGTCGACGGGCTCGTGGCCCTACTCGATCTCGAACGCATCGAGCAGGACATTTTCCGAGGCGTCAGTCCGAAGGAACGCTCGCAACGCGTCTTCGGAGGGCAGGTCGCGGGCCAGGCGCTCATCGCGGCCGGCCGCACGGTTGACGCCGAGCGAATGGTGCACTCGATGCACTCCTACTTCATCCGGCCCGGGGACCCGAGCATCCCGATCGTGTACGAGGTCGACCGGGTTCGCGACGGCCGCTCCTTCACGACCCGCCGGGTGATCGCCGTGCAGAACGGCAACGCGATCTTTTCGCTGTCGGCGTCCTTCCAGCTCGTGCAGGACGGCATCAGCCACCAGGCTCAACTGCCCGACGTCCCCGCGCCCGACTCCTTGCCGACGCTGCCGGAGTTGATCGAGGGCAACCCTCAGATGATCGAGTTCTACCGACGCCGGTCGCGCCCGATCGACATGCGCTACGTCGATGATCCGCCCTGGCGAAGGCGCGGCCCGCGCGAGGGCCCCGGCTATGTCTGGATGCGCGCGGACGGCAACCTGCCTGACGATCCGTTGCTGCACCTGTGCGTGCTGACCTTCGCCTCTGACATGACGCTGCTGGACTCCGTGCTGGCGCGCCACGGCCTGGCCAACAGCCTCAATCGCGTCTCGATGGCCTCCCTCGACCATGCGATGTGGTTCGAGCGACCGTTCCGCGCCGATGAGTGGCTGCTCTACTCGATGCTCTCACCGTCGGCGTCGGGTGGACGTGGTCTGGCCAGCGGCCGGTTCTTCACCCAGGACGGGCGGCAGGTCTGCAGCGTCGTCCAGGAAGGCATGGTCCGGGTCAAGGACCTCGCGGACTGATCCGCTGCGTCAGCGCACCGCGTCGGTGAGCGTCCGCCAGGCGGCCTCGACGTGGCGGCGCTGCGTCCAGGTTGAGCCGATGGCCATCCGCAAGCCGGTCCGACCGCCGGTAACTGTGTGCGTCAAGTACATCGAACCGGCCGCGTTGACCCGGTTCATCAACGCCAGTGTTGCCTCGTCCCCGGCGCGTAGTGCGAAGGTGACCAGCGACAACGGGTGCGGTGCGAGGACATCGAAACGGTCGTCCGCGGCCACCCAGGACGCGAACTCCTGGGCGAGCGCGACGTGCCCGCGGATGTGTTCGCGCAGTCCCTCCGCGCCGTACCAGCGGATGACCGCCCACAGTTTGAGTGCACGGAACCGGCGCCCGAGCGGGACCTGCCAGTCGCGGTAGTCGATGACCGCTCCGGACTCGCTGGCCGCGTTGCGGAGGTATTCGGGCAGGATCGACAGCGCCGCGACAAGGGCGGACCGGTCGGCGACCCAGAACGCGTCGCAGTCGAAGTTCGTCAACAGCCATTTGTGCGGGTTGGTGGAATAGGAGTCGACCGCGTCGAGGCCGTCGTTGAGCCACCGGAACTCCGGCGCGACAGCGGCCACCCCGGCCCAGGCGGCGTCGACGTGGATCCACGCCCCCGCCTCGTGCGCGATAGCCGCGAACTCGGCCACCGGGTCGACCGCACCGACGCCGGTCGTGCCCACGGAGGCGACGACCAGGGTGGGGACGACGCCGGCGGCGCGGTCAGCCGCGATGAGGGCGCGCAGGTGGTCGGGCCGGGCCGCCGAGGTCAGCGGGTCGACATCGATCTTGCGCAGCATGTCGGCGCCCAGACCCGCGATTCGGCAGGCCTTCTCGACCGATGAGTGGGTCTGGGTCGAGGTGTAGACGGCATAGCGGCCGGCCTCGACGCCCCCGCGCTCGGTCGCGCCCGAACTCGCCTGGTGCAGCGCAGCCAGCAGAGCGACCAGCGCGGCGTCGGAGGCCGAATGCTGGATGACCCCGCCCCCGGGGCCGTCGGAGCGGAAGCGGGCCGGCAGGTCGAGCAGGGTTGCCAGCCAGTCGAGCACGTGCGTCTCGAGTTCGGTGGCCGCTGGAGAGGTGGCCCAGAGCATGCCTTGCACGCCGAGCCCGGAGGCGAGCAGGTCGCCGAGCACGGCCGGTCCGCTGGCGTTGGCCGGGAAGTAGGCGAAGAACGACGGATGCTGCCAGTGGGTGATGCCCGGGACGATTTTGGTGTCCAGGTCGGCCAGCACCGCCTCGAAGGGCTCGCCGTGTTCGGGCGGATCCGCGGGCAGACCAGCGCGCACGTCGCCCGGCTGCACCTGCGACAGCACGGGGAAGGTCTCGAGGCGCTGCTGGTAGTCAGCGATCCAGTCGATGACGGCGTGCCCGTGTGTGCGGAACTCCTCGGGTGTCATGTGCGCTGCCACCCATCGACTGTAACCAGTGACGGACCGCCGGTCCTCGCGTACTGCGCCGTCCCACCACGCGGGAGGGGTTCGGGACGGCGTTGGCCCTGCGTGCTGCGATGACACCGGTACCTGCGAACGCCGATCATGGACGAACAGAAGGAGCGGGCACATGCCACTACTGGAGAACAAGGTCGCCATCGTCACCGGCGGCGCGCAGGGCATGGGTGCGGCGCATGTGCGCAAGCTGGTCGAGGAGGGGGCGCGGGTGGCGATCACCGACATCCGTGTCGAGCAGGGGCAGGCGCTCGCTGCGGAGCTGGGTGAGGCCACCATTTTCATCGAGCACGACGTCATCCAGCGCGACGCGTGGGACGTGGTCATCGCCGAGACCGAGGCCACGTTCGGGCCGGTCGACGTGCTCGTGAACAACGCCGGCATCGACATCATGAAACCGTTCATCGACTTCACCGCCGCTGACTTCCAACTGCTGCTCGATGTGAACGTCTTCGGCAATTTTCACGGTATGCAGGCGGTCCTGCCCTCGATGAAGAAGGCGGGGGGCGGGTCCATCGTCAACATCTCTTCGATGGAAGGGCTGCGTCCCACGGGGGGCAACTCCATCTACAGCGCATCCAAGTTCGCGGTGACGGGCCTGACCAAGGCCGTCGCCCAGGAGTACGCCGAGTACAACATCCGGGTGAACTCCGTCCACCCCGGCGCCATCTGGACGCCTGGCATCGAGGCCGAGGACGTCAGGGACGTCGTGCAGGCGTACGTGCAGCACATTCCCATGAAGCGCATCGGGGATCCGGAGGAGGTCGCGAACATGGTGCTGTTCCTGGCGTCGGAGATGTCGAGCTACTCCACTGGCGGCGCCTTCGTCTCCGACGGCGGCATCATCGCGGGGTAGTTCCCAGCGACCGCGCCGGCGCGCCGCAATCCCCACGCCGGACTCGTTGGAGTCATGTGGTCTGACACGCGGCCGACCCGTCGAGCGACGAGCGGCCGGTCGGTAGCGTCAACGCGATGCAGATTCCGTCGGCTCGGCAACCATCGTGGACGCGGTGGGTGCGCGCGGTTGCGGCGGTCCTCGGGCTCGGACTGCTGGGGGCGCTGCTCGGCCTCATCGTCGGTGTCGCCCTGCCCACCCACGTCGAGGTCGCCGGCAGTGATGCCCGGGTGTGGCTCGAACCGGGGCAGACTGTCGACGAGTTCGGCGTCACCGGTGTCGTGTCGCTGCGGCGGCCCACCACCCGGCAGGTGCTCGGGGAGTCGTTGGCCGTCCGCGCCGTCCTCGACCTGGACGTGTCGCAGTTCGTCACCACGAAAGGTGCCGTGAACGGCGACGTCTTCCCGGCCTACGTCCAGGCCTACAGCGATCCCACAGCGCTCGTCACCGACATCCGCAACGCGCTGGTCCTGCATTATGTGCTCGCGGCCGTCTTCGGGGCGCTCGGCATGCTCGGCGTCGTCGGTTCGATCCGTGGATACCGTAGGTGGCGTCGCCGCTACGACCGGCTGAACTTCCCCGACGATGCGACGCGCAGGCTCGCGTTGCGTTACCGCCGCCCCGAGCGGCTCTGGCTGACCCGCGGCGTCGCCGTAGCGGTCCTCGTCGTGGGGCTCGGCGCCGTGCCTTCGGACCGCTCGCACCCGCCGCCGCCGGCGCAGGTCGTCGGTAACCCGGTGCTCGCCGACACCCCGCTGGCCGGCATCCAGGTCGGCGGTCTGCTCAGCCCGGTGCTCGTGGCGGCGCGCGACTACGTCCAGACCTACTTCGGCCAGACGGACAAGTACTACGACGCGCTGCGGGATGCGCTCGACACGAAGCTGGACGCCGAGCCGGTGGATCTACCGAGTGGGGGCGACGTCGCGCAACTCGGCTTCGTCACCGATCGACACTGCAACACCGGCATGGACCGGGTCACCGTCGCGCTGCTGAAACGACTCGGCGTGCACACCCTGGTCAGCGCCGGCGACGACTCGTTCAGCGGCACATTCGACTTCGAGTCGGCCTGCACGCGAAACCTGGCCGGCCAGTCGAAGCGGGCCGGGATCACCGACGTGATGGTCGCCGGCAACCACGACTCGGCCAAGACGATCGCGAGCGAGAAGGCGCAGGGGATGACGACCCTCACCGGTGAGGTCGTCACCGTCGATGGCGTGCGCTTCCTCGGGCTGCCCGACCCACGCACGAGCCGTTACGGCCAGGGCATCCTGCCGGCGTCGGACGCGGCGCAGGAGCGGGTCGTCACCGAGCAGGGCGCGAAGGCCGGCGCTGCGGCATGCGACTCGATCGCACCAGTGATCGCTGTCCTGCACGACCCCCAGGCCGGGCGGGAGGCCATCCGATCCGGCTGCGGCAACGTCACGCTGGCCCTCGACGGACACACCCACCGACAGGATGGGCCGAACGTCGTCTCGAGCATCGACGGAACGTTGGGGGAGCAGTTCACCGGTGGGTCGGCCGGTGGTGCGCCGGGACAGGGAGCGGTCGACCGCACTTTCGCCGCGAGCCTCACGGTCGGGCCGTTGAACCACAACGCATACGTCTACGTGGTGAGCGTCGATCGGGGCACCGGTGCCCTGGTCGGAGTGACCGAGTTCCGATTTACGCCGGGGCAGGAGATCACCGTCACCCGGCTCGACACATGACGTTCGCCAGCCGGATCGCGTCGGGCCTTGGGCCCGGCGTGAGTCTCCATCAACGCCACTGAGTCGCGTCGCGCGACCGAGATCGAATTCGGTCGGTTGTACCGCCACGCCACGCCCACCCGATCCAGCGTGTCGCCTATGAGCGCCAAGATGTCGCGCGACTCGTTCGCGAACAGATAGCGGGGGTAACGGTAGGTCTTCCCGCGGACCGTCACGGTGTTGATCGAACGGCACCCGTCGGAATGGATCAGACCGCGGATCAAGAACCAGGGACGTTCCTCGACGATCCCCTGCTGCCACGCCTCGAGCACGATGGGACGTTCGTGTTTCCGTCCTGGGCCGTGCTGCGGGAACAGGCACGGCCAGTGCACCCAATGGCTTCGTCGGTGTGGGCGGTATCCGACCAGCGAAAGCACATGGGGGCCGACTCGAGATCGGTGTACGTGATCTGCGTTGTCCAGCGATGCGCCGTCGACTGCGACACGCCGAGTCGAGCCGCGATCCGCGTGGCCGGCAATCCTCGC
>JBDTFN010000011.1:0-3176 GCA_039937915.1 Jatrophihabitans sp.
CCGAGCGCTACCCGAAGGTCCAGGTCGCGAACACCCTCGACTCCCTGAAGGCGGCCGGTTTCCACTGGGCCACCCGCTCGGGCATCACGATCGCGATCGACGACGTCGTCACGCCGCCGACCAAGCCGGCCATTCTCGACCGCTACGAGAAGGACGCGGAGAAGATCGAGAAGCAGTACCAGCGTGGCGTCATCACCGAGGAGGAGCGCCGTCAGGAGCTCGTCGAGGTTTGGACGAAGGCGACGAAGGAGGTCGCCGACGCCATGGAGGCGAACTTCCCGAAGACGAACCCCGTGCACATCATGGTCAGCTCCGGTGCTCGCGGAAACATGATGCAGATGCGGCAGATCGCCGGCATGCGCGGCTTGGTGGCCAACCCGAAGGGCGAGATCATCCCGCGCCCGATCAAGGCCAACTTCCGCGAGGGCCTGTCGGTGCTGGAGTACTTCATCGCCACGCACGGTGCGCGCAAGGGTCTGGCCGACACCGCGCTGCGTACCGCCGACTCGGGTTACCTGACCCGGCGCCTGGTGGACGTCAGCCAGGACGTCATCATCCGCGAGGAGGACTGCGGTACCGACCGTGGTCTGCCGATGACGATCGCCATCGCGGGACCCGACGGCACCCTCGTGAAGGACGCGCACGTCGAGACCTCGGTCTACGCGCGGGTGTTGTCCGAGGGCATCGGCAGCGGTCGGAACTCGATCGCCAAGGCCGGTACCGACCTCGGTGACGTCCTCATCGACACGCTGATCGAGGCCGGAATCGGTGAGGTCCGGGTCCGCTCGGTCCTGACGTGTGAATCCACGCTCGGCACCTGTGCCACCTGCTACGGCCGCTCACTGGCGACCGGCAAGCTGGTGGACGTCGGCGAGGCCGTCGGCATCATCGCCGCCCAGTCGATCGGTGAGCCCGGCACCCAGCTGACCATGCGGACGTTCCACACCGGCGGCATCGCCGGTGACGACATCACGCACGGTCTGCCCCGCGTCGGCGAGCTGTTCGAGGCCCGCGTCCCGAAGGGCATGTCACCGATCTCGGAGACGACCGGACGGGTGCGCATCGAGGAGTCCGACGGCACCAAGGGTTCGACCCGTCGCATGATCATCACGCCGGACGACGGTGAGGAGGAGGTCGAGTACCCGATCAGTCGGCGTGCTCGTCCGCTCGTCAACGACGGTGACCCGGTGGAGGCCGGCACCCAGTTGATCTCCGGTGCGGTCAACCCGCACGATGTCCTGCGGATCATGGGCCCGCGCGAGGTGCAGTTGCACCTGGTTCGTGAGGTCCAGGAGGTCTACCGCAGCCAGGGTGTGGCGATCCACGACAAGCACATCGAGGTCATCATCCGGCAGATGCTCAAGCGCATCACGGTCATCGATTCCGGGGCGACGGAGTTCCTGCCCGGTTCGCTGGTCGAGCGGACGCTGTTCGAGTCCGCAAACCGGCGCGTGGTGGCCGAGGGCAACGAACCGGCCTCTGGCCGTCCGGTGCTGATGGGGATCACCAAGGCCTCGCTGGCGACGGAGTCGTGGCTGTCCGCGGCCTCGTTCCAGGAGACCACCCGGGTGCTCACCGACGCCGCGATCTCGGCCCGACGTGACTCGCTGGTCGGCCTCAAGGAGAACGTGATCATCGGCAAGCTGATCCCGGCCGGTACCGGCATCGCGCGTTACCGCAACGTCGATGTCAACCCGACGGAGGAGGCGCGCGCCGCCGCGTTCTCGATGACCGGGTACGACGAGAACGACTACTACGGATTCGGCAACAACGGACTCGGCGCCTCGGTTCCGCTCGACGAGTTCGGCTACGACGACTACAGGTGAGTGAGGCGAGCGAACTCAGCTAGTCGCTGACGCATAGGGCCGGCTTCCCGCGAGGGAGGCCGGCCCTTCGCCGTTTCGGGCCGGTAGCCGCTGCCTCGTGTCAGCGAGTGCGGGGTGACGCCGCGTGCTGGCGACGTCGGCTGCGCTGGGTCTGGGTGGTGACGACGAGCAGCAGCAGCAGCAGCACGGCGCCCAGCGAAACGGCCAGCGCGACGTGCTGCGGGTGGGCCGACGGCGTGGGCAGATGGATCGTGGGCAGCGCCAAGGGATTGTTCGCCTCGCCCGTGGCCGCGGGCATCGGGGCGGTGAGGGCCGCGACGGGATCGATCAGCCCGGCGCCGACGTAGATGTTGGTGCCGTCCGGCGCGGCCGGGTGCGCGGCGGTGCGTTTGATCAGCTCCACCACCTGCGCCGGCGTCAGGTCGGGATAGCGCGCGCGGATGAGCGCGACGACTCCGGTGACATACGGTGCGGCGAAGCTGGTGCCCTGGATGGTTCCGGCCCCGTTCGCGGTCGTCACCTTGTCGACCTGGCCAGCCCCGGCGGCCTGCGGGTTGGTGGCGATGATGTCCGTCCCGGGTGCGGCGACGTCCACCCATGATCCGGCCAGGGAGAAGCTCGCCGGGGCTCCGTCCTGCGAGATCGCGCCGACGGTGAGCAGCCCGGGCGACTCGATGTCGGCCGGGGACGCCTCGGTGACCGGCAATTTGCCGGGCGTGTTCTGGGTCTTGCACGCACCGTTGCCGGACAGGTTGCCGGCCGCGACAACCACGACAACACCACTGGCGACCGCGTGCTTGACGGCGTCGGTGAGCGCGGGCAGATCGGCGTTCCCGGCCACCTGGCAGTCGGCCTCGGAGATGTTGATGACCTGCGCGCGCCTGACAACCGCGTAATTGATGGCCTCGGCGAGACTCTCCCTGGTCCCGGCGCCGGGCGCCTCGTTGGACCCGGACTGGTTGCCGTTCTGCTGGGCCTTCGTCTGGAAGTTCTCGCTGCTCTGTCGGATGCTCATGATGGTGGCCTCCGGCGCGACGCCCGCGAACCCGGACTTGGGGTCCACCGAGGCGCCGATGATCCCGGCGACCAGGGTGCCGTGACCATCGCAGTCGGTCAGCCCGGCCGTGCGCGTCTGATTGGGCTGCACCAGATCGGCAAGCCCCACCAGTCGGTTCCCGAACGCAGGCCCCGGGTTGACGCCGGTGTCGATGACCGCGACCCGGATGCCGTTGCCCTTGCTGAACCGCCACGCCTGCGTGTACCTCAACGTCCGCTGGGCCCAACTGACCCCGTTGGCCACCGCCGGAGGGCCCGGGGAGTCCGAGACGCACATGACCGACTGGACGTAGG
>JBDTFN010000012.1:0-26399 GCA_039937915.1 Jatrophihabitans sp.
GCCATCGACACGACGTCGGCGATGTACGCCGACCCCGGACGCCCCGGCTTGCCGGTGTAGAGGCCGTCGACGTCGCTGAGCAGCACCAGGGCGTCGGCCTGCACGACGTGCGACACGAGGGCGGCCAGCCGGTCGTTGTCGCCGAAGCGGATCTCGTGCGTGGCGACGGTGTCGTTCTCGTTGACGATCGGGATCACGCCGAGGCTCAGCAGCCGCTCCAGCGTCTGTTCGGCGTTGCGATAGTGCCCTCGCCGGTGCAGGTCGTCGGCGGTGAGCAGCACCTGGCCCACCTGCAGGTCGTAGCGCGCGAACGAATCGGCGTAACGCTGGGCCAGCAGCAACTGTCCGACACTTGCTGCTGCTTGCTGGGTGGCCAGGTCACGCGGTCGGGATTTCAGACCGAGCGGCCCGATGCCCGCTGCGATGGCACCGGAGGAGACGAGAACGATCTGACGACCCGAGGAAGCCCGCGCGGCAAGCGCGTCGACGATCGCATCCAACCGGTCGGGGTCGAGGTGGCCGTGCGACGTCAGTGAGGAGGACCCCACCTTGACGACCGTGCGCCGCGCCTGGGCGACGGCCTGGCGGGTCATTTCTCGTCCTCGTAGACCGAGCCGTCCCGTCGTGCCTTCTTGGCCGCGAGACGCTCGTCGGCACGGATACGGTGATCGGGCAGGAGCCGATCGTCGGACCCGCGGCGGGTGGCGACGTAGGCCTCTTCATCGATTCCAGCGGTGGGCTCGAAGTCGAAACTGACGTCGCCGATGGTGACCGAGGCACCCCGCTCGGCGCCCATCTCAGCCAGTTGCTTCTCGACGCCGAGCCGGGCCAACCGGTCCGCCAGGTAGCCGACCGCCTCGTCGTTGTCGAACGCCGTCTGCTTGACCCAGCGCTCGGGCTTGGATCCCAGGACGATGAATCCCCCTGGCTCGTCCGGATCGCTGACGACGGTGAAGTCACGCTCGTCCACGGCGCGTGGCCGGAGCACGATGCGGGTGGTGTCAGGCACCGCCCGCGCGGCGCGGTCGGCCTCGACGGCTGCGGCGAGCGCGAAGGTCAGCTGGCGAAGGCCGGCGTGAGACACGGCCGAGATCTCGAAGACCTCCAGGCCCCGTGCCTCGAGATCCGGACGGACGAGCTCGGCGAGCTCCCGCCCCTCGGGGACGTCGGTCTTGTTCAGGGCGACGAGCCTCGGCTTGGTCAGCAGCTCGCCGAAGGTGCCCTCGTATTGGGCGAGTTCGTTCTCGAGCGCATCGAGATCACTGAGCGGGTCGCGGCCGGGGTCGAGGGTGGCGCAGTCCAGGACGTGGAGCAGCACCGCGCACCGCTCGATGTGGCGCAGGAAGTCCAGCCCGAGCCCTTTGCCCGTCGCCGCGCCGGGGATGAGGCCGGATACGTCGGCGACGGTGAAGGTGGTGTCCCCCGAGCTCACGACGCCGAGGTTGGGCACCAGGGTGGTGAACGGGTAATCAGCGATCTTCGGCCGTGCTGCCGACATGGCGGCGATCAGCGACGACTTGCCCGCGCTCGGGAAGCCGACCAGCCCGACGTCGGCGACGCTCTTGAGTTCCAGAACGATGTCGCCGGTCTCACCCGGCTCGCCGAGCAGCGCGAACCCGGGCGCCTTGCGCTTCGTGGTGGCCAGGGCGGCGTTGCCCAGCCCGCCACGTCCACCCTGGGCGGCGATGAAGGACGAGCCAGGAGCGGCGAGGTCAGCCAGCACCTCGCCGTGCTGGTCGAGCACGACCGTCCCGGCCGGGACCCGCAGTTCGAGGTTCTTGCCGTTGCCGCCGTTGCGATGAGCGCCGGCGGCCTGGCCGCCGTTGCCGGCGCTCTGGTGTGGGTGATGGTGGAAGTCCAGCAGGGTGTGGACATTGTTGTCCACGAGCAGGACGACGTCCCCGCCGTGCCCGCCGTTGCCACCGTCCGGGCCGCCGAGCGGCTTGAACTTCTCGCGGTGGATGGAGGCCACGCCATTCGCGCCGTCGCCGGCGGCGACGTGCAGGACAACGCGATCTACGAACTTTGCCATCGGCGATGCCGCCTCTCCGGACTCTTCTGCTGTCGTCGCGTTCCAGCAGTCGGTCGCTGAGAGCGGTTGCCTGTGGCTACCAGCGCAAACTCGCCGGTCAGACTCCTATGATATTCACTGTCTTGCGACCGCGGGAGACGCCGAACTTCACTGCGCCGGCCTCGAGGGCAAACAGGGTGTCGTCCTTGCCACGGCCAACGCCGGCACCGGGGTGGAACTTGGTGCCACGCTGGCGGATGAGGATTTCGCCGGCCTTGACGGTCTGGCCGCCGAAGCGCTTGACGCCGAGGTACTGGGCGTTGGAATCGCGACCGTTGCGGGAGCTGGAAGCACCCTTCTTGTGGGCCATGAGTGTGCCTCCTACTACTTCGCGCTGATACCGGTCACGCGCAGCTGAGTCAGCCGCTGACGGTGACCCTGGCGCTTGTGGTACCCGGTCTTGTTCTTGAACTTATGAATCTTGATCTTCGGGCCCTTGGTCTGCGCGATCACCTCAGCGGTGATCTTCGCGCTCGAGAGCTTGTCCGCCTCGTGGGTGACGGCAGCGCCGTCGACGAGGAGGACCGCGGCCAGGGCGACTTCAGCACCGGGATCGACGTCGAGCTTCTCGACCTCGATCACATCGCCCTCAGCGACCTTGTACTGCTTGCCGCCGGTCTTGACGATGGCGTACATCCCGGATCCACTCCTTGATTGCTGATCGATCGGTGCCACCGGCGTAGCCGGTTCCTGACGCACGAGCGGCCCACCACATGATGGGCCGTCGTCCAGATTACGTCACTGTTGCACGCCGAGGCAAAACGCCTCTCATGACGTGGGTCCGGCCGGCGGTCCGGCCGGTCGGCTGGCCGCCCGCCGACGTCGACGGACGGGGGCTGACGGCGCGCCGCTGGGCTCCTGCTCCGACTCCGCCGCTGCACCGACCACCGGGTCTGTGGGGCCCGCGCCGGTGGGCTCAGCGGATGGTGCCTCGACGTCGGGACGCGGTATTCCGACTTCGGACGCGGCAGTGCTGACCGCGGCTTCGCGCGTCGGGTCGGACTGGTCCTGGGCCGGCTCGCCCGCCCCGGGCTGCGTCGGCTCGTCTCCGCTGACGGGGGTCGCATCCGGCGTGGACCGGGCTTCCAGATCGATGACCGCGTTGACCAGGCCGGTGGCGAGCTCGTCGATCGGCGAACCGCCCGCCGCGTCCTGCTCTGCTGCGGCAGCTCGATGGATCGCGGCGATCGCGGCGTTGGCCGCCTGTCGCTGCTCGTCGGTGGCCGGCGGTTCGACCGGCGTCTCGGCCGGTTCGGTCGCGGCGCCGCCGCGTCCGCCGCGACGTCGCTTGCCCTTGCTGGGCTGATCGTCCTCGGCCGCCGAGGACCCGCCGTTGCTCTGATCGACGGGCTCCCCCTGCACGATCAGTCCACGCCCGCGGCAGTGCTCACACGGCTCGCTGAACGCCTCGAGCAGTCCCTCACCCACCCGCTTGCGGGTCATCTGGACCAGGCCGAGCGAGGTGACCTCGGCGACCTGGTGTTTCGTCCGATCGCGTCCGAGACACTCGGTGAGTCGACGAAGCACCAGATCGCGGTTGGACTCCAGGACCATGTCGATGAAGTCGATCACCACGATGCCGCCCACGTCCCGCAGGCGCAGCTGGCGAACGATCTCCTCGGCCGCCTCGATGTTATTACGGGTGACGGTCTGTTCGAGATTTCCCCCGGAGCCGATGAACTTGCCGGTGTTCACGTCGACGACGGTCATCGCCTCGGTGCGGTCGATGACCAGCGAGCCGCCGGACGGAAGCCACACCTTGCGGTCTAGCGCCTTCATCAACTGCTCGTCGACACGCAGGTCGTGGAACAGGTCGGAGTTGCCGACGTGCTTGGAGACCCTTTCGGCCAGGTCCGGCGCGACACCGGTGATGTACTCCGAGACGGTCTCCCAGGCATCCGGGCCCTGGACGACGAGCTTGACGAAGTCCTCGTTGAAGACGTCGCGGACGACACGGATCGCCAGGTCGGGCTCGCCATGGACGAGCACCGGGGCGGCCTTTTTCTGTTCGACCTTGGCCTGGATGCTCTGCCACTGGGCGATGAGGCGCTCTACGTCGCGGGTCAGATCCTCCTCGCTCGCCCCCTCAGCCGCGGTCCGCACGATGACGCCGGCGTCCTCGGGGATGATCTTCTTCAAGATGGCCTTGAGACGGTGCCGCTCGGTGTCAGGCAGACGCCGGCTGATGCCGGTCATGCCGCCGCCGGGAACGTAGACGAGGAAGCGGCCGGGCAGGGACACCTGGCTGGTGAGCCGTGCGCCCTTGTGGCCGATCGGATCCTTGGTCACCTGGACCAGCACGCTGTCGCCGGACTTCAGCGCCTGCTCGATGGCGCGCGATTTGCCCTCGAGACCGGCGGCGTCCCAATTCACCTCGCCGGCGTAGAGGACGCCGTTACGGCCCTTGCCGATGTCGATGAAGGCTGCCTCCATGGACGGCAGGACGTTCTGCACCCGGCCGAGATAGACGTTGCCGACGTAGGAGGTGGCGCTGGCACGGGTGACGTAGTGCTCGACGAGGATGTTGTCCTCGAGTACGGCGATCTGGGTGCGGTCGCCGTTCTGCCGCACGGCCATCACTCGGTCGACGGCCTCGCGGCGGGCCAGGAACTCGGCCTCGGTGAGGATCGGGGCGCGGCGGCGGTTGGTGTCGCGACCGTCGCGGCGACGCTGACGCTTCGCCTCGAGGCGGGTCGAGCCCTTGACGCCGCGGACGCCGTCGTCGCCGCTTTCCTTCTGCGACTTCTTCGGCTCGCGAACGTGGGTGACCGTGTTCGGCGGGTCGTCCCCGTCGTCGCCACTCTCGTCGGTGCCAGTGCCAGTGCCGGTGCGCCGCCGACGACGACGTCGGCGGCTGCCGGCCTCACCGTTGTCCGCGTCGTCCCCGCCGCCGTCGGAGCCGGCGGACTCGCCGGTCTCGTCCGCCGCGTCGGTGTCCTCGTCCTGGCCGGCGTCGGCGGTGTCACTGTCGGTAGTGCTGTCGGCGTTGGCGTTACCGCGGCCGCGGCGACCGCGACGACGACGCCGTCGGGCGCCGGTGGCCGCCTCGCCGGCGGCTTCGCGGACATCGTCAGGATCGGTCGGGTCCGCGTCGTCGTCGTTCTGCGTGGCATCGGCCGGTTCGCCGTCCGGGGCGTCGGTCGCGGGGACCCCTGCGACCTTCTTCGTGGCCCTCTTGGCTGCCTTCTTGGCCGGCTTCTTCGGAGGCTGATCGTCGCCTGCATCCGCGGCCGGGGCTGCCGGCGCGTCGGTGAGGACATCGTCCTGAGCTGGCAGCGGCGCCTCGGTCGGGGCGCCTGCGGCCTTCTTGGCCACCCGGCGGCGCCTGGGCGGCGCCTCGGTGGCGGGGGCCATGAACAGCACACCCGGGGCGGACATGGCCGGCGCGTTGGCCGGGCCTTGTGCCGCAGTGGAGCCCGAACCGGTCGCGTCCGTGGCGGGCGCATCGGCCGAAGCCTTTTTGGCCGCGCGCTTACGTGTCGTCTTCTTGGCCGTGATCGGTTCGATCGCGTCGCCCTCGGCGGCTGAGCCTGCGGAGCCCACGGCCGGATTGGCTGCGGTCTCGGGACCCCCCTGAGCGGCGCTGGCCGCGGTAGCCCTGGTCCGGGTGCGCTTGGCCGGGGCCTTGGCCGCCGTCGGGGAATCGGCGGGGCCGCCGTCCGCGACGGGGGTGGTGGGGCCCGCGAGCGTGGCCGAGGCGTCGGGCACCGGCTGCTTCGCCGCCGCCTTGCGCGGGGGGCGCTTCCTCGCTGCGGGCTGCTCGGTCGACGCCGACGTGGACGTAACGGGCGCGTCGGAAGTGGCGGGCGCGTCGGCGACCGGGGGTGGGCCTGCTTTCGCAGCGGCCTTGCGGGGGGTGCGCTTGCGCGGGGCGGGGGCGGTGCGCTCGGGCTGGGTGGACGAGTCGTTCGGGTCGGCATCGAGCATGTGCTCGGGTCACTCCGTTCGGCCTCCGGGCGCTCCACGAGGTACGTGGACGCGTCCGCACAGAGGCGGTTGTGGCGGGGCCGCACCGATCGGATCGGTATGGCCCGCGAAGTCTGAGTCGAGATGACGAGGCGTCGTCCCGGTCGGTTACTGCGGTAGAGCTACGGCGATGTCATGGCCTGAATCCGGTCGGCGGCCAGAGGGTCACCGACCGCGCCTTGTGCGTCGAGCGGTCCCTGCGCCACCCGGACCGAAATGGACGGCCCGTCCGGGGCGAGACCGGCGACGTCCCGCAGCGCGGTAACAACATCGTCGGGTCGGACGGTAGGGGTCACCTGCCGTACGACCAACGTCAGTATCGCACGAACCCCGCTGGAGGGGTCCTCGGCCGCGCCGGTGACCGACGCCTGCAGCACCGGCCCGCGGATGTCGACGGACCGCCGCCCGCTCTTCATCATCCGCTCGACGAGAACCTCGTCGCGAGCCAAGAATTGCTCGATCGCCGACGCCGCAGTCGCTTCGTCCACGCCGGGCAGTTCGATCCGCCACAGTGAGGCGTGCATCCGCTCGGGCAGTGACCCCGATCCGGCGACGACAACCTCGTCGATGTCCAGTCCGTCCGGGAGCACGGCGTCCAGCGCGGCGCGGACCTGCTCCGGGTCCATCTCCCGGGCCAGGCCAATTTCGAGATACTCGGCCTCGCTGGCCACGCCGGTCGGCGAGGCGCCCACGTAGCTGATCTTCGGGTGCGGCGAGAACCCCGCCGAATAGCCCATGGGGATCTCGGCCCGCCGCAGCGCCCGCTCGAAAGCCCGTGCGAAGTCACGGTGCGAGGTGAATCGCAGCCGTCCACGTTTGGCGTAACGCAGCCGAAGTCGTTGAACCACCGGCGGTGGTGGTGGTCCTTCGGGGACGCGGCGTGCCATGGCGCCAGTGTGCAGTACCGGGGCAGCGGAGCTGTCTGTGGTCCGGTGGGCCGGGCTCGGCCGGGCTCAAGCCTTGGCGATGACCGGCAACAGGCTGCGGCCGGTGGGCCCGATCTGGATGTCGGTGCCGAGGTTCGAGCACACGCCGCAGTCGAAGCACGGCGTCCACCGGCAGTCGTCCTGCTCGAACTCCCCCAGTGCGTCCTGCCAGTCGTCCCAGAGCCACTGCTTGTCCAGCCCGGAGTCGAGGTGATCCCAGGGCAGCACCTCGTCGCCGTCGCGCTCCCGGGTCGTGTACCAGGAGATGTCGATGTCGACCGTGTCGCACGCCGTCATCCACCGGGTGAAGGAGAAGTGCTCGGACCAGCCGTCGAAACGGCCGCCGTCGCGCCACACCGCCTCGATGACGCGGCCGACCCGGCGATCGCCGCGCGAGAGCAGTCCTTCGACCAGCGAGGGTTCGCCGTCGTGATAGCGCATGCCGACGTTGCGTCCGAGCGCCTTGTTGGCG
Organism: Jatrophihabitans sp.; assembly: GCA_039937915.1. Lineage (GTDB taxonomy): Bacteria > Actinomycetota > Actinomycetes > Mycobacteriales > Jatrophihabitantaceae > Jatrophihabitans. Next base: position 7,436 of record JBDTFN010000012.1, read on the forward strand.
TTGATCGCGGCGCGCAGCTTGCGCAGCCGTTCGTCGATGACCTCGGGGCTCGCCTGCGCCGCCCACTGGAAGGGGGTGTGCGCCTTGGGTACGAATCCGCCGATCGAGACGGTGCAGCGGATGTCCTTGTGCCCGGCCGCCTCTCGCCCGGCCCGGATGACGTCGTGGGCCATCTCGGCGATCTCGAGGACGTCCTCGTCGGTCTCGGTCGGCAGGCCGCACATGAAGTACAGCTTCACCTGGCGCCACCCGTTGCCGTAGGCGGTGCTGACCGTGTCGATGAGGTCCTGCTTGCTGACCATCTTGTTGATCACCCGGCGCAGCCGCTCCGAGCCACCCTCGGGCGCGAAGGTGAGCCCGGACCGGCGTCCGTTGCGGCTGATCTCGTTGGCCAGGTCGATGTTGAACGCGTCGACCCGGGTCGAGGGAAGGGACAATCCAACGTTCTGGCCCTCATACCGATCGGCGAGTTGTTTGGTCAGCGGACCGATCTCGGAGTGGTCCGCGCTGCTCAGCGACAGCAGGCCGACCTCCTCGAAGCCGGTCGCAGCCAGCCCGCAGCGGACCATTTCGCCGATGCCGTCGATACTGCGCTCGCGCACCGGGCGGGTGATCATGCCGGCCTGGCAGAACCGGCAACCGCGGGTGCAACCGCGGAAGATCTCTACCGACATCCGTTCGTGCACCGTCTCGGCCAGCGGGACCAGTGGTGTCTTCGGGTACGGCCACGCGTCGAGATCCATGACCGTGTGTTTGGTGACCCGAACCGGGACGCCCTCCCGGTTCGGGGTGACTGAGGCGATGCGTCCGTCGGGCAGATAGTCGACGTCGTAGAAGCGCGGCACGTAGTTGCCGCCGGTCGCGGCCAGGCGCAGCAGGACCTCGTCCCGGCCCCCGGGGCAGCCCTCGTCCTTCCACCTCTTCACGACCTCGGTGATCGTGCCGACCGCCTGCTCGCCGTCACCGAGGACGGCGATATCGACGAAGTCGGAGATCGGTTCAGGGTTGAAGGCCGCGTGGCCGCCGGCGACCACGATCGGGTGCGTCTCGTCGCGGTCGCGCGCGTGCAACGGGATTCCCGCGAGATCCAGGGCGGTGAGCAGGTTGGTGTAGCCGAGTTCGGTGGAGAAGCTGATCCCGAGCAGGTCGAAGGCAGCTACCGGACGGTGCGCGTCCACGGTGAACTGGCCGATGCCGTGTTCGCGCATGAGCGCCTCGAGATCGGGCCATACCGCGTAGGTGCGCTCGGCGAGGGCGTCGGCGCGCTCGTTGAGGACCTCGTAGAGGATCTGGACGCCCTGGTTCGGCAGCCCTACCTCGTAGGCGTCGGGGTACATCAGCGCCCAGTGGACGGTGACGGAGTCCCAGTCCTTCACCTGCGCGTTGAGTTCTCCACCGACGTACTGGATCGGCTTGCTCACCCGGGGCAGCAGGGCTTCGAGTCTTCCGAACAGCGAGTCGACGGGCACGAGTCCGAGTGTACGGACTGCTGGCCACCCGACGAGGCGATTGCGACTCACCCCGGCCGCGGACCAGGCGATTACGATCGGGACGCCATGACCACCGCCCGGCGCGAGACCGTGACATCGATCCGGACCCGGGCCGATGCCCTTCCCCCGCAGGTTCTGCTGCTCGCCGCGATCGGGTCGGTGCAGTTCGGTGCGGCGTTCGCGGACACGATCTTCCCCACTGTCGGGCCCGCGGGGGTGGCGTTGCTGCGCGTGGCGATCACCGCGGTGATTCTGCTGCTCGTCGTACGTCCATCCTTGCGGGGACGAAACCGGTCCGATCTCGTTCTGGTCGCGGCGTACGGGCTCACCCTGGCCGCCATGAACTGGAGCTTCTACGAGGCGCTGGCGCGACTGCCCCTCGGTGTGGCGGTGACGATCGAGTTCACCGGCCCCCTGGCCCTCGCGGTGGCCGGCTCCCGCCGCCTGCTCGACGTGCTGTGGGTGGTGTTGGCCGGCGGAGGCGTCGTGCTGCTCGCCCTGCACGGTGGCGACGCCGACGTCCACGCCGCCGGGGTGCTCCTCGCCCTCGTCGCCGCGAGCTGTTGGGCGTTGTACATCCTGCTCGCCAAAAAGGTCGGCAAGTCCTTCGGCGCGCTCGAGGCGCTGGCGCTCGGCACGGCGGTGGGGACGTTCCTCGTGCTGCCGGCCGGACTCGTCGAGGGCGGTGCCGCACTGCTGCGCCCAAGCGTCCTCGCGTCCTGCCTCGGCGTCGCGATGCTGTCCTCGCTGATCCCCTACACCCTGGAACTCGTTGCGCTGCGGCGGCTGTCCACGGCGATCTTCGGGCTGCTGATGAGTCTGGAACCGGCGGTCGCCGCGTTGGCCGGGGTGATCGTGCTGGGTGAGTCGCCGACGCTGGTGCTCGGTGTCGCGCTCGTGATGGTGGCGACGGCCAGCATCGGGGCGACACTCGTCTCCCGACGTCCGGTCATCGATGCACCCGAGGCCTGATTGGCTCGCGTCGCCGCCGGAGTAGTGCTAAGTTGAGCGTCGAACGGCGGTGCACTGCTTGCAGGAGGCCCAACGCGAGGCCCTGCGCGAACATCGACGACCCGCCGTAGGACACGAAGGGCAACGGGACTCCGGTGACCGGCGTCAGGCCGAGGTTCATCCCGATGTTCTGGAAGGCCTGGAAGGCGAACCAGATGACGACGCCGACGGCCACCAGCCGACCCGCGGCATCAGCGTTGCGGGCGATGCGCACTCCGCGCCAGCACAGCAGGGCGAACAGCACGATGATCAGGCCCGCGCCGACCAGACCGAATTCCTCCCCTGCGACGGAGTAGACGAAGTCGGTCTGCTGCTCGGGGACGAAGCCGCCATTGGTCTGCGGTCCGTGGAACAGGCCGGTCCCGAACAGCCCGCCGTTGGCGATCGCGATGTGCGCCTGATGCACGTTGTAGGCCGCGCCCTGGATGTCGGCGGTCGGGTTCGTGAAGGACGTGAAACGAGCCAGCTGGTAATGGGCGAGAATGCCGACCTTGACCGCCACGACCGCGGTCAGGATGCCCACCCCGAGCAGGCCCAGGGTGTACCGCGCGGGGACGTTGGCGGTGACGAGAACCCCGAAACCGGCGCACCCGAGGACCATCGCCGAGCCGAGGTCTGGCTGGAGCATGATCAGGCCGAACGGGACGGCCAGCAGACCGACCGCGTACAGGACGTCACGGCTCCGCGGAGCGATCTCATCGTTCTGATCGTCGGCATGCTGTGTGAACAACACCGCCATGCCGACCACAAGGCCGAGCTTGCAGAACTCCGAAGGCTGCAACTGAAAGCCACCGGGCAGCAGGATCCACGCCCGCGCCCCGTTGATGGTGACCCCGACGAGGAGTACGAGCAGCAGCCCGGCGATGCTCGCGAGGTAGACGATCGGCCCGAACAGCCGCAGCAGACGGGCGTCGAGCCTGGAGGCGGCGAGCATGAGCGTGAATGCGATCAGCATGTTGAACAGGTGGCGGTAAAGGAAGGACTGCGGATCGCCGCCGTTCAACGCCTGCTGGTCACGCGTCGCGGCCCAGACGAGAACGGCGCCGATCAGCGACAGCGCCAGCGCGATCGCGACCAATGGCAGATCGTAGCCACGCGTGCGTCGATCCAGCGGCAGGGCCAGCGGGGTGAGCGTGAACGGGGCGCGGGGGTCACGGGCGGTGTAGGTCATTGACTCACCGGCCGCTCACCTGAACCTGTGGGTCGATCTTCGGTAGGGCCGACTCGGGCCGCTCGCCGGCGAGGACGGGCTTACCGCCGACCCCGAAGATGCCGTCCCAGATGCGCTTGAGCATGGGTCCGGCAGCCGTCGCGCCCGTGCCGGCCTGCTCGATCATGCCGACCATGACGAAGCGCGCCCGGACGTTCCCGCCGTCGGTGTAGGTCGGCCCCCAGGTCGTGAGCCAGGACGTGTCCTTCTTGCCCTCGACCTCGGCGGTTCCGGTCTTGCCCCCGATCCGATCCTGGTACTTCGACCCGATGTAGGCGAAGGCGCCCGAGACCGCGTACCCGCGGCTGAAGGCGAGGGAGCGGGCGATGTAGTTGAAGACCTTCTGGCTCACCGGGATGGTGTTGCGGACCTTCGCGTCGATCGTCTTCACGACGTCGCCCTTGGCGTTCACGATCGCCCGCCCGAGGGTCGGCGCGAAGATGCGTCCACCGTTCACCAGCGCCGAATAGGCCACCGCGAGTTGCAGCGGGGACATGGTCGTCTCGCCCTGCCCGATGGACATGTCGGCGTTGTCGCCGGCGCGGTAGCGCCAACCGTCGGTGCAGTTCTCCTTGGCCAGCAGCGTCAGGTAGGCCCGCTGCGTGGCGTCCTTCACCTCGGGGTAGCCACGGCGCCCCGCCGCGCAGTACTCGTCGCGGTTGGTCTTCCAGCGCGCGAGCCGTGTCTCGCGGTCGGCGTAGCTACCGCTGGCCTGCTCGCCGGCGGGCAGGTCCACCCCCGGCGAGCTACCCACGCCGTACTCGCGGGCCATCGCCTGCAGGTGCTCGGTGGGCTGCTTGCCCTTGGCTATCCGCGCCTGGTCGGCGTAGTACTCGTTCGCCGTCGGCGCGTAGAAGAACGTGTCGCTCGAGTAGCCGAGCGCGTCGCGCAGATCGATCGGTCCGAGCGACTCGGACTCGTAATTGGTCTTGACCCGACCGTCGATGGACAGTGAACCCGGGCAGCCGTAGCGGTCGGTCAGGTTGATCTCGTGGTTCTTCAGCAGCGACGAGGAGGTGATCAGCTTGAAGGTCGAACCCGGGGCGTACTCGCCGGCGATCGCCCGGTTGAGCAACGGGGTACCCGCGCTGGGAGCGGTCAGCGCCCGGTAGTCGGCGGTGGAGATCCCGCCGATGAACTTCGACGGGTCGTACGTCGGGTAGCTCGCCGAGGCGACGATGCGCCCGGTCTGCGGGTCCATGATGACCACAGCACCGGCCGGCGCGGCTTTACCGGCCTTCTGCGAATCCTTGATCTGCTGGGCGAGTGAGTTCTCGGCGAGCTTCTGCAGGCGGGCGTCGATGCTCGTGACCAGGGTGTCGCCCTGCTCGGCCGGCACCTTGTCCCCGATCGAGACCGTGTACCCCTGCGGATTCAGCTGGACGATCTGTTTGCCGTCCACGCCGCGTAGCGCGCTGTCGTACTGCTGCTCCAAGCCGCTCAGCCCGACGGTGTCGACGTCGAACAGGTTCGGGTTCTGCGCCTTGTCGGCCTCGGTGATCTGCCCGGTGTAACCGAGCAGATGGGCGGCCAGCGAGGCGTTGGGATACACCGGCACGGTCGCGGTCTGCACGGCGACACCCGGGTAGAGCTCACGGTGTTCGCTGATCGCCAGCACTGCCTTCATCGACGCCTTCGCCGACACGATCACCGGTGCGAACGGTTCGCCGGTGGAACACGGAGCGGGAACCTTCGACGAGCACGGCGTGATCTGCTTCTGCAGAGTCGCCGCGGACGTGCCGAGCAGCCCGGCCAACCGGACCAGCACCCCAACACCCTTGTCGGCCCGCCGCTGCAGCAGGTCGTGGTTGACGGTGATCTGCTGGACGGAGGTGTTGGCGACCAGCACCCGGCCCTGGGCGTCGACGACGAGCCCCCGTGGCGCGGGAACGACGATGGCCGCGTCGTGGGTCAGGTGCGCGCTCTGCACCGGCTTGTTCGGGTCGAGCAGTTGCACGTAATACAGCCGCGCGAAGAGCGTCAGCATCATCGTGGTCACGAGCGCGACGATGATGCCGAGCCGCCGTCGGCTCGGCGGTGTCGGCACCCGCGTGGGTCGAAGTCCGTCAGCGCGCACGCGAGGGCCCGACCAGAAGTTCGGTGTACACCGGGTGCGGCGCCCGGAGATGGTCGGTGTGCAGCATGGCCCGGACCAGCGCGACGACGCCGAAGGCGAGGACGGTGCTCACCGCGGCGACCGGGAGGAAGTCGGTGACCGCGTCCAGCGCCGGTCCGCCCCGGTGGATGACGGCAAGCAGGACGGTGGCCGCGCTCGCGGACACGCCACAGACGATCCCGACGGTGAGCGCGTCGCGACGCAGACTGCGCCGGTCGGCGACCGCGCCACAGACCAGACCGACGCCCAGCCAGCACAGGGCCAGCACCCCGGCCGGGTGTCGCGAGCCGAGGTCGGCGGCCAGTCCGGCGGCGAAACCGAAGGACATCCCGGTGGCCGGGCCGTCGACGAGGGCCACTGCGGCCACGAGCACCGCGGGCAGGCTGACCGCCCACGGCGAGAACGCCGGACCGACGAGCGTGGCCTGCAGGAGTAGGGCCGTGATCGTCGCGGCAACGGCGGCCGCGACCCGCGCGCGGGTCATCGACCGCCGCCGGGCGTCAGGGGCGCGCGGCCGGCGAGGTTGCGACCCGCAACGGTGATGACCCCCACGAGGTCGACCTCCGTGGGGGAGGTCGTCGGGCGGACCTGGGCCGATCTGGTGCCGTCGGCCGAGGTGCGGACCGAGGTCACGGTGCCCACGGACAACCCGGGCACGAAGCTGGTCGAGCCGGCCGGTCCGGTGGTCAGGACGTCACCGACGCTGATCTGGGCCTCGGCGTTGATCGGAACGAAGCGGAACCCCTTGCCGCTGTCGCCGGTGGCCACTCCCAGCTCACCGGTGCGGGTGTCGCGGACCCCGACGCCGGAGCCCGGATCGGCCGCGAGCAGGACGACCGCGGTCGCGTCGTCGGCGTGCAGCACCCGGCCGACCAGCCCTACGCCGTCGGTGACGGTCTGTCCCACCCGCACACCGTCGACCCGGCCCACGTCGAGGGTGACCGTCCAGTCGAAACCCTGTCCCGGGCCGTAGGCGATGACCCGGGCCGGCAGCAGCACGTGGTTACCGCCGTCGGCGGCCTGCTGCAACGCCTTGACCTGCGCGGTGGTGTGCTCATCGCTGCGGCGCGCCGCGAGACGCCCGCGCAGATCTGCGTTCTCCTTCTTCAGTTCACCGATCTCCGACTCGTTCGTGCCGGCCGAGGGCACACCTTGGACCCAGCGCCGGACCGGGCCGATCACCGAATCGGTGCCGCGGTACAGCGAGCCGAGCGCGCCACGTACCCCGCCGTGCGCGCCCTCGAGGCTGCTGCCGCCGAGGTCGAGGGTGAGGAAGGACAGCGCCAGTACCGCGAGAACGATCGCGGACACTCGCTGTCGCCGCGTGAGCCTGCGCACGAGAGCGACGCTCAGCGTCGATGGCCGTCGACGACGACCTTCTGCAGCTGGTCGAAGTGCTCGATGACGGTGGCCGAACCGAGTACCACCGAATCGAGAGGGCGGTCGGCCACGAGCACCGGGATACCGAGTTCGTGCTGCAACCGGGCATCGAGCCCGCGCAGCAGCGCCCCGCCACCGGTGAGCACGATGCCTCGGGTCACCAGGTCGCCGGACAACTCAGGGGGGCAGCGGTCGAGTGTCGCGCGCACCGCAGCCACGATCCGGGCCAGCGGCGCGTCCATGGCCTTGCGCAGTTCCTCGCCGGACACATTGACATTACGGGGCAGGCCGCTGCCGACGTCACGCCCGCGGATCTCGGCGCTCTTGGGGCCAGAGGTCGGGAACGCCGAGCCGACCGAGATCTTGAGTTCCTCGGCGGTGCGCTCCCCGATGAGCAGCGCGAACTCCGACCGGACGTGGTCGACGATGGCCAGGTCGAGGGCGTCACCGGCGACCCGGACGCTCGTGGACGCCACGATCCCGCCGAGCGCGAGGATCGCGACCTCGGTCGTGCCGCCGCCGATGTCGACGATCATCGACCCCGACGGCTGGTTGACCGGCAGACCGGCACCGATCGCCGCGGCCATGGGTTCGGAGATGATGTGCACCTTGCGCGCGCCGGCGGCGTAGGTGGCTTCACTCACCGCGCGCTGCTCGACACCGGTGATGCCCGACGGGACACAGACGACGATGCGTGGGCCGGTGAAGGCGCCCCGGCGGCGCAGCACCTTGCGCACGAAGTAGCGCAGCATCTCCGAGGTGACGTCGTAGTCGGCGATCACACCGTCCTGCAGTGGTCGGACCGCCTTGATGTGGTCGGGCGTGCGGCCGATCATGCGCTTGGCCTCGGTACCGACCGCGACCACGGAGTTGGTCGAGGTGTCCACCGCGACGACCGAGGGCTCGTTGAGCATGATGCCGCGACCGCGGGCGTACACGAGCGTGTTGGCGGTGCCGAGATCGATCGCGAGATCGCCGCCGAGCAGGTCACCGCCGCGCTGGGACACGCGCGATACGACCGCACGCTTGGCCAGCGGGGTGAACGTCACGTCGGCGCCCTTTCACACAGGTTCAGCGAACGTCTCGCCGGATCGCGAAGACCACCCGAAAGCGGGTGCTGACGCGATCGTAGGGTCGCCGACACGCCGAACCGCGCTGCGACGCGCGGGACGGATGGTGCTTGTGTGACTACTTCGGTGGAGCTCTAGGAACGCTCAGGGAACCAGAGTGCGATCTCGCGCTCGGCCGACTCCGGCGAATCCGACCCATGGACGATGTTCTGCTGGACCTTCGCGCCCCAGTCCCGCCCCAGATCGCCACGGATCGTCCCGGGCGCCGCCGCGGTGGGATCGGTGGCCCCGGCCAGCGAGCGGAACCCCTCGATGACCCGCTCACCCTCGGCGATCACCGCCACGACCGGGCCGGACATCATGAACTCCACCAGCGGGCCGTAGAACGGTTTGCCCTCGTGCTCGGCGTAGTGCTGCGCGAGCAGATCCGCCGTCGCAGTCCGCAGTTGGATGGCGGCGACGCGGTAGCCCTTCCTCTCGACGCGGCGGATCACCTCACCCACCAGACCTCGCGCCACACCGTCCGGCTTGACCAGAATCAACGTCCGTTCACCCATGGCCCAGACCCTAAGGGCACGCCACGGCTCAACCGACAGCGGCCACGGCGCACTCGTAAGGTGGGGGTCGCAGTCGATACCGGAGATGGCAGGTGGGCACGATGTGGAGACGGCTTGCGGCCGCACTGACCGTGCTCGTCCTGCTCGCCGGTTGCTCGTTCGGCGACGACGCGCCACGCAAGTTCCCGGCTCGCCCGAACGCCGGGCTGGCCAGTCTGCTGGAGAACCCGCCGCAGTACACCCAGCCGGGCGTGAGCTCCTGGGCGAAGGACTACACCCCGTCGATCGCCCAGTTCGTCGATTTCTTCTACGCGGTCGACGCCCGGAAGGAGATCACCGCGTCCCTGGACAAGCAGGGACTGCGCAACGTCGCCCACATGCTGTGGATCACCGACGACAACATCCAGAACGACATCGTCCTGCTGGAGTTCGGCAACTCCGACGGCGCGTCCGCCCGGCGGAGCTTCGTCGAGTCGGTCAACAGCACCAACGACGGGCTGACGTCCTACTCGATCGTCGGGCCCGGCGCTCCCGTCGTCTACCTGCAGAACCACAAGGACACCCAGGGCTACCTGTCAGCCAAGGCGTACGCCACCGTGAACAACTACGTCGTCGAGATGTTCGTGGCCAGCCGCCGGGTCATCCCGCCTCGGCTGATCCAACTCTGGCTCTCCGGCCAGGTCGCCAAGCTCGGCTGAGCCGCTATTCCGCGAACATCCGCACGCCGCCCGAGGTCCCGACGACCTCGTGCCGCAGCATGAGCAGACGCAGCCAGATCGCAGCGAAGATCGCCCCGACGAGGAACAGCGAGGGCAGGAAGAAGCCGGTCGCGGTGAACACGACCTGCATCACCGAGCCGTAGCCGATCCCCCACGACTTACGCGTGCTGGCGGCCCCGAGTACGAGCAGGAACACGATGACGAAGATGATCGTCGTGCGGGTCGCGCCGAGTCCGCTGGTGAACTTGATCGCTCGCGGCAGCAGCAGGATGACCAACGCCTCAAGCGCGAGAACCGCGGCCAGCGCGCCGCGGGTCGCCTTGTTCGCACGCTTCGCCCGAGCGGCGTACTGCTCTGGGGTGGGCTGTTCGGGGGTCGGCCGCTCGGTGGACGAAGTCTGCGCGAGCTCGTCGGAGGCGTCGCTCACGCCCTTCTCCCGAGCAGGACACGCGCTTCGCCGACGGTGACGACCGATCCGGTGACGAGCACGCCGGCGCCGGAGAGCACCGGGTCCTCGCTCTGCTCGGCCAGCCGGACCGCCGTCTCGATCGCGTCGTCCAGGCGTGGTTCCACGGTCACCCGGTCGGCCCCGAAGATCTCCACGGCGAGCGCAGCGAGATCGTCGACCTCCATCCGTCGGGTGCCTGCGGTCTCGCTCACCACGATCTCGTCCACGGCCGGTTCGAGCAGTTCCAGCATCCCGGTGACGTCTTTGTCGGCCATGACCGCAACGAGCGCGATGAGCCGCCGGAACTGGAACGCCTCGGCGACCGCGGCAAGCGTCGCGGTCATTCCGGCCGGGTTGTGGGCTGCGTCCAGCAGCACCGCAGGTGCCGATCGGATCAGCTCCAGGCGCCCGGGCGAGCGGACGGTCGCGAACGCCTCACGTACGACCTCGAGGTCGAGCGGCCCGCTGGAGCGACTCGCGCCGAAGAACGCCTCGACAGCGGCGAGCGCGACCACAGCGTTCTGCGCCTGGTGAGCGCCGTGCAGCGGAAGGAAGATCTCGTCGTACACGCCGCCGAGTCCCTGCAACGCGAGGAACTGCCCGCCCACGGCGATCCGGCGCTCGATGACCCCGAACTCGAGTCCTTCGCGGGCGACCGTTGCGTCCACCTCGACGGCGCGGCGGATCAGTTCGGCGTTCGCGTCGGCAGGCTGCAGCGCCAGCACGGCGACGGCGTCGGCCTTGATGATTCCGGCCTTCTCCTTCGCGATGCCGACGATGGTGTCGCCGAGGTATTGGGTGTGGTCGAGCCCGATCGGCGTCACGACAGCGACCTCGGCGTCGATCACGTTGGTGTTGTCCCACGCCCCGCCGAGGCCGACCTCGACGACGGCGACGTCGATCGGAGCGTCGGCGAAGGCGGCGTAGGCCAGCGCGGTGACGATCTCGAAGAAGGACAGCGGGGTCTCGAACCGCTTGTCGATCATCTCGATGTAGGGCTGGATGTCGCGGTAGCCCTCGACGAAGGCCTGCTCGCTGATCGGCGCTCCGTCGATCACGATGCGCTCGGTGACGCTCGCGAGGTGGGGGCTGGTGTAGCGGCCGGTGCGGATGCCGAATCCGCGCAGCAACTCGTCGATCATGCGCGCGGTGCTGGTCTTGCCGTTCGTGCCGGTGAGGTGGATCGCGCGGTAGGCGCGCTGCGGGTCGCCGAGCAGATCGACCAGCGCCTGCATGCGCTCATTCGTGGGGTTGACGTGGCCCTCACCGCGCCGCTCGAAGATCCGCGCCTCGATCTCGCGCAGTTGCGTCGTCCAGTCCTCAGCCACGACGTCGAAGTCTACGGACCTCGGCCCGGGCGCAACGCTATCGGTCCGCCGGACGCTCAAAGCGACCCCGCTCGCGCTCGGGGACCAGCTCGGCGGGCAGGGCGACCACCCGGGTGGGCTTGTCGAGGCAGATCATGGCGGCGTCGCCCCGCATCTCCAACGACACGACGTCGGCGTAGGCATGGGTGACCTCGCCGCCCTGGGCCCGCAGCACGAACTCGGTGGGCTCGTACTCGACGCAGACCAGCGTCCCGGGGAGGAAGCCACCGGCCCGCAACCGCTCGGTGAGTCGGCGGATACGCAGCACCGGGATGAGCGGAACCACCAACGCGCTGATCAAAACCAGGCCACCGACCTTCGGCGAGCCGAACAGGATCAACGCGATCCCGACGAAGAGGTAGAACACGGCGCCGACGACTACGGGACGCTGGCGGAGTTTGTAGGCGAGCACGGCGCGGGCCATCCGCCGCGGCGTGTCGACAGTGATCGCGTACTCGTACCGTGCGGATTCCGGCTCCATCGCTAGACCGGCGGCAGCGCGGCCAGCGCCGCGTCGATCCGCGCCATCTCGGCCTCGGCGGCAGCGAGTCGCGTGCGCACCTTGGCCACGACGGCGTCGGGCGCCTTGCCCGTGAACGCTTCGTTGCCGAGCTTGCTTTCGGTGGCGTCGCGCTCCTTCTCCGCCGTCGTGCGGTCCTTGGCCAGCCGGGCGCGTTCGGCCGGTACGTCGATGGTCCCGGATAGGTCGAACTCGAGGGTGACCCCCCTGGCGGTGGTGATCGAGGCGGTCGTCGTGAAGCCATCGGCGGGGTCCTGCAGCCGCAGCATGGCTCGGATCGCCGGTTCGACCGCCGGGTTCGCGCCGCTGACCGTCGCCGGCACCCGCTGGGACGGCTTGAGGCCCTGCTCGGATCGGAACCGGCGCACCTCGGTGACGACAGCCTGGATCGTGGCGACATCGGTCGTCGCGGTGGCGTCGGCGCGGGATGCGTCGGCCACCGGCCAGTCCGCAATCACGAGGGACTCGCCGCCGGTGAGCGCCGTCCACAGCTCTTCGGTGACGAACGGGATCATCGGGTGGAGCAGTCGCAGCAGGTCGTCGAGCACCTTGCCGAGCACGCGCCGGGTGGCGTCCGCGCCGGGGCCGGCCAGCGAAAGCTTGGCCAGCTCGATGTACCAGTCGCAGACCTCGTCCCACGCGAAGTGGTAGAGGGTGTCGGCGATCTTGGCGAACTCGTACCGCTCGTAGTGGGCATCGACCTCGGCTGTGACCTCGGCGAGTCGGGACAGGATCCAGGCATCCGGGCCGGTGACCTCGCTCGGGACCTCGCCGGTGACCGTCGCGCCGGAGATGAGTGCGAAACGGGTCGCGTTCCAGAGCTTGGTGCAGAAGTTGCGGGCGCCGACCACCCACTCCTCGTTGATGGCCTGGTCGGCTCCGGGGTTCGCGCCCTGCAGCAACGACAGCCGGACGGCGTCCGCGCCGTACTCGTCGATCCACACCAGGGGGTCGACCACGTTCCCACGCGACTTGGACATCTTCTTGCCGCTGGAGTCACGCACGAGCCCGTGCAGGACGACCGTCTTGAACGGGACCTCGCCGTCCATCGCGTAGAGCCCGAACAGCATCATCCGCACGACCCAGAAGAAGAGGATGTCGTAGCCCGTGACCAGCACCGTGGTCGGGTAGTAGGCGCGCAGGTCCTCGGTCTGCTCGGGCCAGCCGAGGGTGGAGAACGGCCACAGTGCGGAGGAGAACCAGGTGTCGAGCACGTCCTCGTCCTGCGTCCAGCCCGCCGGGGGTTCCTCGTCCGGGCCGACGCAGACGTCGTCGCCCTCGGGTGAGTACCAGACCGGGATGCGGTGGCCCCACCACAGCTGACGGCTGATGCACCAGTCGCGCAGGCCGTCCACCCACTGGAAGTAGCGGCCCTCCATCGACTTCGGCTCGATCGCGACCCTGCCGTCGCGCACGGCGTCGCCGGCCGCCTTGGCCAGCGTCTCCACGCGCACCCACCACTGCAGCGACAAGCGGGGTTCGATCACCGTGTCGCAGCGGGAGCAGTGCCCGACCGAGTGCAGGTAGGGCCGCTTCTCGGCGACGATCCGGCCGTCCTCGCGCAGCGCGGCGGCGATCGCGTAGCGGGCCTCCATGCGGTCGAGGCCCTGGTACGGACCGGACGCGGTGATCAGGCCACGCTCGTCCATGATCGTCGGCATCGGCAGGTCGTGGCGTCGGCCGATCTCGAAGTCGTTCGGGTCATGAGCCGGGGTGACCTTGACCGCGCCCGTGCCGAAGGACGGGTCGACGTGTTCGTCGGCCACGATGGGGATCCTGCGGTTGGTCAGGGGCAGGGCGACGTCGGTGCCGATCAGGTGCTGGTACCGCTCGTCGTCGGGATGGACGGCCACCGCGGTGTCGCCGAGCATAGTCTCGGCGCGGGTCGTGGCCACCACGATGGACGCTTCGCCGTCCCCGTACCGGATGCTGACCAGTTCGCCGGGTTCCTCGGCGTGATCGACCTCGGCGTCGCTGAGCGCGGTGAGGTCACGCGGGCACCAGTTGATGATGCGTTCGGCACGATAGATCAGGTCATCGTCGTAGAGCTTCTTGAAGATCGTCTGGACGGCGCGGGACAGTCCGTCGTCCAGGGTGAAGCGTTCGCGACTCCAGTCCACCCCGTCACCGAGGCGGCGCATCTGGCCGAGGATTCGTCCGCCGAAGCGCTCCTTCCACTCCCACGCCTTGTCGATGAAGTCCTCGCGGGCGTAGTCGAAGCGGCCCTTGCCCTCGGTCTCGACCAGGTGCCGCTCGACCAGGTTCTGCACCGCGATGGACGCGTGGTCCATGCCCGGCAGCCAGAGGGTGTCGAAGCCCCGCATGCGGGCGCGACGGGTGAGCGAGTCCATTATCGACTGCTCGAGCGCGTGCCCGACGTGCAGGCTCCCGGTCACGTTCGGCGGCGGGATGACGAGCGAGAACGTCGGTTTGCCGCTGGTCGGGTCGGCGGTGAAGTAGCCGCGCTCGGCCCACCGCGCGTAGAGCGGCCCTTCGACGTCCGCCGGGCGGTACTGGCTCGGCAGGGCAGCGGCGGCATCGTCGGTCACGTCGGCAATTCTATGGACGGCATTTCCGGTCTCACTGCCGGTCGTCGTGTCGACGGCCGGAAACGTGGTAAATGCGGGATATGCGGCGGGAAAGCTCCCCTTTTGGCGCTGCCCAAACCTCATTCGCGTGCTTTACTCTCATCGCATCGAGGTCCGGGGGGACGAATGGACATCGAGGTCGCAGGCTTCGAGATCGAACGCGAGATCGGCCGAGGTGGCTTCGGCATCGTCTACCTGGCGCGGCAACTCGCTTTCGATCGTCCTGCCGCGATCAAGGTGCTGCGTCCTGGCGTTTCGGCCGACGAACTGCAGAAGCGCTTCACCCAGGAGTGTCGCGCCGTCGGTGCGCTGCGATCACACCCCAACGTCCTGACCGTCTACTCGACCGGTCTCACCGCCGACGGCATGCCCTACCTCGCGATGCAGTACCTCGGGGGTGGATCACTGTCGGATCGACTTCCGCTGCCTCCGGCGGACGCGGCGGCACTTGGTGTGCGACTTGCCGACGGCCTCACCGTGGCGCACGCAGGTGGCGTCGTCCACCGTGACGTGAAGCCGTCCAACATCCTGTTCGGCGACGACAACGAACCGGTGCTGGTGGACTTCGGGATCTCCTCGCTGATGAGTGAGGCCAACACCACCACGGGCGATGTCGCGGTGTCCATCGGCTACACGCCGCCGGAGATCCTCGGCGGCGCACGGCCTACCGTCGCCGCCGACGTCTACTCCCTCGGCGCCACGCTGTTCGCGATGCTGACCGGGCGGGCGCCGTTCGTGAACGAGAGCGGGTTCACCTCGATCGCGGTCCTGGCCCACCGGATCCTCACGGCCACCGTCGAGGACCTGCGCCCGACCGGAGTTCCCGACGCGCTGTGTGCGGTCATCGAACGGTGCATGGCCAAGGAGCCCGCCGAGCGGTTCGCCTCGATGGCACAACTCCGGGCTGCGCTCGTGCCGATTGCCGCGGACGACACGGTCCGGCAGTCGGGCGCGGTGTGGGACCTCGCACCCGCTGTCGCGTCGACGGCAGCACCTACCGCCCCCCGGGTCCCGATCATGCCCGGGGCCACCACCAGACACCGCAGGATCGGCCTGGCCGTCGCCGCGGTCGTCCTGCTCGGCGCCGGTGTCGCCGCAGCAGTGGCGCAGAGCTCCGGTTCCGATCCGGCGCCGAGGGCGTCGGTCTCCTCCGGGGTGGCCGCCGGCGCGGCAGCGTCCGGACCCGGCACTCGTCCTGCGGGCCCAGCGGGCTCAGTGGGTGCGAAGGGCGTGATCGGGTTGGGCGGCGCGCCCGGTCCTACGTCCGGTAGCCGCTCGACGCGCCCACCCGCCCGCATCACGACCACCGTGGTGGGCGGACAGACGATTGTCGTGCAGGGCGGCGGCGCCATCGAACCCCCGGTCGGGACGGTCCCACAGTCGTCGAGGGCGCGGTCCACCAGCGCCACCGCACCGGCGAAGCGGACCAATCACGCCCCGACCCTGGGCGGGCTGAGCGACCGGACGACCGGTGAGCAGACCTCGGTCTCGACGTCGCTCACCGGTTCGGACGCCGACCCCGGCGACTCGCTGCGCTTCACGATGCGCAATTTGCCGCCCGGGCTGTCGTACACGTCCTCCGGGTCGATCAGCGGCACGATCCCGTGGTCAGCACTGGATGTCACCACTAACTACCGCAGCATCGCAAGCAGGTCCTGGACGGTCGCGGTCACGCTGACCGACTCACACGGCGGTACCGATACCGGCAGCTTCACCTGGACCATCCGAGACACCTACTTCCGACTCGACAACTACTACGGCAAGTACGGCTGCAACGGTGACCCCGGCTGTTCGGAATCGGTGCCGAACGTCGACAAGTTGGGCAGTCACGCCTTTCCTTGCGTCGTCGATCCGTCGCACGCGAACCAGATCGTCGACCAGTCCCCGGCGGCCGGCAGCATCGTCTCGTGGGGATCGCGTTTCAGCTTTACCTACGCCAACGACTCCTGCTGAATTCCTCTTCAGGTGCTGCTCGGCACCGGTGCCCGGTCGAGCCAGGCGGCGAAGGCGTCGAAGGCGAACGGCCGTCCGAGGAAGTCCTCGACCAGGTCCGCCGCGTCCTTGCGACCACCCTCGGCGAGGATGCGGTCGCGGTAACGGTGCGCGACCTCGGGTGCGAACAGGTCGTCCGGGTCGAAGGCGGTGAACAGATCCTTCGCGATCACCAGGCTCCACAGGTAGGTGTAATACGCCGAGGTGTAGCCGGCCAGGTGCCCGAACGCGGCCTGGAAGTGCGTCCCGTCGAGGTAGGCGTTGAGGTCGTAGCGCGCCTGGAGTTCCTTGACCCGCTCGGTGAGGTCGGCCGGCCGATCGCGGTGCACCTCGTAGGCCAGCGCGGTGTAGAAGACCTGGTTGCGGACGAACAACCCGTTGCCGAACTCGTTCGCCGCACGCATCCGGTCGACGAGGTCGCGCGGGATCGGCGTGCCGTCGGCGTCCAGGGCGAAGGTCTGCAGGATGTCGGCGTCCCAGGCCCATTCCTCGAGCATCTGCGACGGCGCCTCGACGAAATCCCACTCGGTGGCGACGCCGGAGAAACGAGCCCAGGTCTGCTCCCCCGCGAGCACGTGGTGGACGAGGTGGCCGAATTCGTGGAACAGGGTGACGACGTCGTTGTGCTCCATCAGCCCGCGGGGGAAGTTGCAGACCAGGACACCCTCGGGCAGTTGCCGAGCGCTGATCCCGCCGACGAGGTCGAACTGCGCGGCGTGCTTGAACTTGCCGTCCCGCGGGTGCAGGTCGAGGTAGATGCGGCCGCGGCGCTCACCGTTGACGAGCACGTCGTAGCCGGTCACGTCCTCGTGCCAGGTGGGGTCGTCGCTCTGTTCGTAGGTGACGCCGAACAGCTTGCTGGTGACGTCCAGCAGACCCGTGCGCACCCGGCCGAAGTCGAAGTAGCGCCGCACCTCCTGGGCGTCCAGTTCGTAGTTCTCCCGGCGGACCAGTTCGCTGTAGTAGGCGGTACAGGACGCGTCGAGGGTGTCGGCGTCGGGCTCGTCGCGACGGCGGCGTTCGAGTAACACGTCGCGGTCGCGCAGACCTGACGGCAGCGCAGCGGCGGCAATGCGCTCGATGAACTCGCCGATGGCCTGCGAGCTACCGATCATCTTGACGTCGGCGTCGTAGTCCGGCCATGAGTCGTAACCCAGGATGCGGGCCTTCTCGTCGCGCAGGGCGAGCATCTCCTGCAGGACGGCGTCGTTGTCCGGCCAGCCTCGGTTGAGGAACTCGACCGTGAGCAGCGCCCGGGCCTCAGCGTCCTGGACGAAGGTCTTGAACGGCAGGTAGTCGGGGTAGTCGGTGGTGATCCTGACCGTCCCGTCAGCGCCGGCCGGGTGGTCGTCGAGGTAGTCCTGCGGGAGGCCGGTGAGTTGTTCGGGACGTACCTTGACCGAACGGACGTCCTCGCGGATCACCCGGGCAAAGTCCTGGTCGAGGACGGTGAGCCGCTCGGCGATCTCCTTGAGCCGGGCCAGGGTCGCGTCCGCCTGGTCGACGCCGCTGCGGCGGAAGTCGCGTAGTACGTGCTCGCGGGCGCGCCGCGCGGTGTCGTCGGGCAGATCGGCGGCTTGGGTCGAGTCGACGGCCTCGAAGAGTGCGCGGTCCAGGCCCCGCTCGGTCAGCACCTTGGAGATCTCCTGCGCCCGCTCCTCGGCCCGTTCGCGCACGGCAGCATCAGGGTGCACCTCGCTCATCAGCCCGGCGATCGAGTCCGCGCCGCGAAGCGCGATGTCCGCGTCGTTCCAGAGGTCGAGCACCTGCCGGGACGAGTGATCGCTGCCGCCGCGCAGCGAGTCGAGGGCGGTGCGGGCGGTCGCGAGGTGTTCGTCGACGCGGGTGTCGAGCCAGCCACGCCAGTCTGTGCTGGGGAGGGCGAGAGGATCCATCCCTCGACCCTAATCAGGTCGCCGCGCCGCCACGACCGGGCATGCCGTGGCCCCGCTGCGGCGCTCGCCACGGCGTGTCCCGCCGGACTGGGGCCACGACTCACCTGGGCCGTCGTGCACGTGCGGCCCGTACCGCCAGCACGTCGCGGCGACACCCCGCGACGTCGCCGACCAACCGGGAGTGGGACAGCCGGATTGTCTGCCAGCCGATCGTGGCCACGGCCAGATCTCGCGCGATGTCCTTCTCCCACCGCTGCGTGGACGCGTGGAAGGCCCTGCCGTCCAGTTCTACTGCGAGCATCTCCTCCTCGTAGGCCATGTCCAGGCGGTAGGTCTTCCCGGCGACGTGCACAACCCGCTGCCGAACCGCGTCGTCCAGCCCGCGGACGTTGAAGACGTCGGTGTAACCCCACAGCTCCAGCTCGCTCTCACAGCCGGCGACGAGGAGGGACACGAGCTCACGGAGGCTGCGGACATCCTCGAGCCACCAGGACGTCTCGACCTCGTGAACGAGTCGCGCGGCTGACACGAGACCCCTGCGCGCGGCCGCGATGACCGGGGCCCGACGATCCGGCCCGGACAGCAGCGGCCAGCTCGTGCT
>JBDTFN010000013.1:0-8156 GCA_039937915.1 Jatrophihabitans sp.
GATCCGGCGTCGCGATGGCGGCGTCGAAGTCGAGGAATCCGTCGGTGATCTCCTGGATGAGGTCGTCACTGCCGACCTTGTCGGCCCCGGCGGCGCGGGCCTCTTCGGCCTTGTCGCCGGTCGCGAACACGATCACGCGGACGGTCTTGCCGGTCCCGTGCGGGAGGCTGACCGTTCCGCGGACCATCTGGTCGGCCTTGCGCGGGTCGACGCCGAGGCGCATCGCGACCTCGACGGTGCCGTCGAACTTGCTGCTGGTGGTCTGCCGGGCGATGGTGGCGGCCTCGAGGGGCGAGTAGATCCGGCCGTCCTCGATGAGTTCCGCGGCCTTGCGGTAGGCCTTGCTGCGCTGTGCCATTGCTTGTCTCTTCCTCTTAGTGGTCAGGCGGACGCGGTACGCGTCCTCCCACGGTGTGATGTGGTGCGAGTCGGGTGTCAGCCCTCGACGGTGATGCCCATCGAACGCGCCGTGCCGGCGATGATCTTCGCGGCCTGGTCGATGTCGTTGGCGTTGAGGTCTTCCATCTTGGTCTCGGCGATCTCGCGGACCTGCTTCATCGTCACCTTGGCGACCTTCTTGGTGTGCGGCTCACCGCTGCCCTTCTCGACACCCGCTGCCTTGAGAAGCAGACGAGCAGCCGGCGGGGTCTTGGTGATGAACGTGAACGAGCGGTCCTCGTACACCGAGATCTCGACCGGGACGACCTGCCCACGCTGGGACTCGGTGGCCGCGTTGTAGGCCTTGCAGAACTCCATGATGTTGACGCCGTGCTGGCCCAGCGCCGGGCCGACCGGCGGGGCGGGGTTGGCCGCGCCGGCCTTGATCTGCAGCTTGATGACGGCGGTGAGCTTCTTCTTGGGAGGCATTGCGCTTTCTCTTTCTCTCGTGATGCGAAGTGGTCAAGCGGGCCGGGAACGTCCCGGCCCTCCCACGGGTGTCAGATCTTGGCGACCTGGCTGAAGGACAATTCAACGGGCGTCTCACGGCCGAAGATCGAGACCAGCACGTGCAGCTTCTGGTGCATGGCGTCGATCTCGCTGATCGTGGCCGGCAGCGTGGCGAACGGGCCGTCCATCACGGTGACCGATTCCCCGACGGTGAAGTCGACCTCGATGGCCGGCTTGTCGGACCCGGACTTGCCCTTCTCGCCCTTGGCGACCTCCACAGCCTTCGTGGTGGCCGGCGCCAGGATCTTGAAGACCTCGTCCTGGGTAAGGGGCGAGGGGCGCGAGGTAGCTCCGACGAAGCCGGTCACACCGGGGGTGTTCCGCACGGCGCCCCACGACTCGTCGTTGAGGTCCATGCGGACCAGGATGTAGCCGGGGAAGACCTTGCGCTGCACCTGCTGGCGCTTGCCGTTCTTGATCTCGACGACCTCTTCGGTCGGGACCTCGACCTGGTAGATGTACTCCTCCATGTCCAGGGACTGGATGCGGCTCTCGAGGTTGGTCTTCACCTTGTTCTCGTAGCCGGCGTAGGAGTGCACGACGTACCAGTCGCCGAACTGGTTCTTCAGTTCGCGGCGCAGCGCCTCGATCGGGTCTTCTTCCTCGTCCTCGACCTCGTCGGCCGGGGCGCCCGGTTCCTCGATATCCGCTACCTCGACATCGGCCTCAACTTCCGGCACGGCGTCGGCGGACGGTTCCTCCGCCGGCGCGCCGGAACCCGCGGCGAGGTCGTCATCACCGGGGTTGGCGGTCGGTTCGTCGTTGTCGGCGCCGAGCAGTCGGGCGGCCTCGCTGAGGTCGGTCGGGCCACGATCAGCGGCCTCGGCCGACTCGCTGCGCGCGTCCTCGGACGTCTCGTCGGTGGTCTGCGCGGACGGCTGCGCGGGATCCACGGCGGCGTTGTCGAACTCGGACACGATCACTCTTCTCTTGCTCGATGGCGGGACGGATGCACGCGGCCGCAGCGATGCGGACGCCGGTGCTCACCCGAAGATCTGGATGACCAACTTCGCGAGCCCGAGGTCAAGTCCGGCAACGAACGCGACCATCACGACCACGAAGACGATGACGATGATCGAGTACGTCACGAGCTCGCTGCGCGAGGGCCACAGCACCTTGCGCATCTCGGAGACACTTTCGCGAACGAAGCGCGTGGGAGCACCGCCGCGCCCCTTGGTGGGGCGCGCTGCCGGGGACTCGTTACGAGTCGTAGCCACGGACTCTCCTTCACATCGTCGTCTGCTGCGTCGTTGCACTACTGCTCGTTGCACTACTGCGTTGTCTGCCTGGTACGTCCTTCGGACTTGCTGCACTGCGCAGGGGCGACAGGACTTGAACCTGCAACCGCCGGTTTTGGAGACCGGTGCTCTACCAATTGAGCCACGCCCCTCTATCGGTCTAGAGGCGGGAGCCGAATCGACGCTTGCGAGCGTGCGATGGACACGCTGACGCAAGGCCCCGATGGACCCCGATTGGCGAGTCTACGGGTTGGAGCCATTGCCTTCCAACCCGGCGAGGTCACCACCGCCGCGAAGTGCCCTGACCTGATACTCCGGTTCCCCCGTCTGGGACGATGGGGTCATGGGAAAACGCGTATCGGACCGTATCGGCGCGATTGCCGAATCAGCCACCCTCGCCGTCGACGCGAAGGCCAAGGCTCTCAAGGCCGCCGGGCGTCCGGTGATCGGATTCGGCGCGGGGGAGCCTGACTTCCCGACGCCGGACTACATCGTCGAGGCGGCCGCGGCCGCGACCCACGACCCCAAGAACCACCGGTACACGCCGGTGGCGGGTCTGCCCGAACTGCGCGCCGCGATCGCCGTCAAGACCAAGCGTGACACCGACTGGGACGTCGAACCGGCCCAGGTCCTGGTGACCAACGGCGGCAAGCAGGCCGTCTACAACACCTTCGCCGCCCTGCTCGACCCCGGCGACGAGGTCATCCTCATCGCGCCCTACTGGACCACCTATCCCGAGGCCATCAAGCTCGCCGGCGGCGTCCCGGTCGAGGTGATGACCGACGAGACCAGCGGTTACCTGGCCACCGTCGAGCAGCTCCAAGCCGCACGCAGCGACCGCACCAAGGTGCTGCTGTTCGTCAGCCCCTCGAACCCCACGGGTGCGGTCTACCCCCGCGAGCAGGTAGAGGCGATCGGCGCGTGGGCGAAGGACAACGACATCTGGGTGGTCACCGACGAGATCTACGAGCACCTCGTCTACGGCGACGCCGAGATGGTGTCGATCGTGCATTCGGCCGGTGAGAAGGTCGTCGTCCTGAACGGGGTGGCCAAGACCTACGCGATGACCGGGTGGCGGGTCGGCTGGATGATCGGCCCGACCGACGTCATCAAGGCCGCCTCCAACCTGCAGTCACACGCCACGTCGAACGTCAGCAACGTCTCCCAGGTCGCGGCGCTGACTGCGGTCTCCGGGGATCTGTCCGCAGTGGCCGAGATGCGCGCGGTGTACGACCGGCGGCGTAAGCAGATCGTGTCGCTGCTCTCGGACATTCCCGGCATCGTCTGCCCCGAACCGTTCGGTGCGTTCTACGTCTACCCGTCGGTGAAGGGGCTGCTCGGGGTGTCGCTACGCGGACGGACGGCCCACACGTCAGCCGAACTGGCCGGGATCATCCTCGAGGAGGTCGAGGTGGCCGTGGTGCCGGGCGAGGCCTTCGGCACGCCGGGCTACCTGCGCATGTCATACGCGCTCGGCGACGATGACCTCGCCGAGGGCATCAAACGGATCGCCGGACTCGTCGCGGAGGGCTGAGCCGCCTACTTCAGCGCGCCGGCCTTCGTCAGGACTGAGATGGCCGCCGGCAGCCCGGCCAGCGCTGCGGCCAGATCCTTCGGGTTCGCGATGCGCCAGGCGTTCTTGGCGACGTAACACTTGATCGCGGCATCGACGCGCGCTGGCCCGGCCGCGTCTCGGGCAGCCTCGAGCGCGGCACTGCCCTTGTTATAGGTCGTGAAGTAGTAGCCGTTCTCGTCGGTTCCGTAGGACTGGGTCGAGCTGTCGACGTTGCCGGGGACGCTGAGGTCCTGCGAGTGCTCCGCCGCGCCGTCGACGAGTTCCTGGGCGTAGGAGGCGAAGGCCTCGTCCAGCCACGGGTGCAGCGATTGCGAATCCCCGACCATTCCGTAGAACCACTGGTGCGCGGTCTCGTGGACCGCGACCAGTCGGGAGCCGTCGAGCATCAGGATGGAGCCGGGGTACTCGATCCCCCCGCCTGCGGCGGGGACGCGGGCCACCGCCAACGACGGGAACGGGAACGGGCCGAACCGCTTGGCCAATTCGATGATCGCTCGACGAAACTCCGGTACGAGCGAGTCGCGGATGGCCGGCGTTGCGGCGCCGACGCGTAACGCGACCCCGTCGACCTTCTCGTCGGCCACCACGTAGGGCCCGACCGATACCGCGACGTCACGAGCGGCGTCCAGATGTGACTTCCACGTCCGGGTCCCGCCTGAGCTTGTGGTCGGATCGGCCGGATTACCGGAGGCAATGACGGTCTCCTTCGCCGGGGCGGTGACCTCGAGGTCGGTGTCCATGGCCTCGCTGGTGGCGCTCTCCGCGGTGAAGTCGATCATGTCCTCGGTGTGCCAGCCGAAGCCCCGTTCCCAGGCAAGCAGTGGCTGTGCCGACCCGAAGTAGGCGAAGCCGCGAGTCGTGCCGAACCGGTCGAAGGAGTCGGCGCCAAGGGTGACGGCGAAGCTGATCGCCGCGGTGACGGTGCCGCCGGCCGGGATCGCGGGCGAGAGCGGGATGTGCAGCAGACCGCCCTGCGTCGACGGCTCGGCGTTGGCGGCCGAGAAGGTGAACCGTCCGCCTCCGGGCGATGCGGTCGCCGTCCGGACGACGATCTTGTTGCCCTGCTGCACGCTCGGTTTGGTGTTCGCGGTCAGCCGGAACACCAGTTCGGTGACGGGCAGGTCGGGGTGGAACGTCACCGACTCGGTGCCTTGCACGGTGCGCAGGTCGTCGGACACGGTGAATTTCAGGCTCACTGCGGGGCGGTTCGGATCGGGCGCGGCGTAGGAGGTGGGACACGCGGTCACCGAGGGGGCGGGTGAGCCTGGCGTGGCTCGAGAGGACGTCGGCCCCGAACCGGCGGGTTGCGAGCGCCCAGCAAGGTCGCGCGAGCCCGATCCGTCCACGACGCCGGAGCACGCGGTCAGGCCGACGAGCGCGGCCACCGCGGCGAGGGTTGCGAGGAGGCGGCGCGACCTCAGACGACGTCGGCCACCCATGCCCGTCCAGTCTGCTCCTCGGCCTCGATCACGCTCAAAATGATCGGGGCGGCGAGCTTTTCTATTCTGCCGCCGATGATCGGGACGATCGCCTTGAACTCGGCGTCGACAACGATGCACGCGCCACCGTCCTGGCCCGGCGTGAGTGTGATCGTCCCGGACATCCGGGCCGGTGCGCCGTGAAAGTCCACGTCCAGGGTGGCGGTGCGGGAGCTGTCGGCGGCGGCGGCCGACCAGGCGATCGTCTCCGTCGAGGTCACCCCGGACGGCATGACCTTGCGCAGCAGCGGCGGAAACCCGACGGTGGGCAGCTTGCGTCTGGTCCGCACGACTGCGGTGTCGCCGTCGACGGTGACCTGGACGCTCCAGCTGAGCGCGCCCGCGTCAGCACACTTGCGATCCTGGAACTCTTTCGAGTGCGACATCTCGTACACCGTGTGACAGTCGATGTCGTGCTGCATCACTCGCGTGATCTTCATCGGTTCGCACTCGACGCGTTCCATCGCACGATGGCGCGGGCCTTGGCCAGTACCGTCTCGCCGTCGACCGTCGCGGTCAGCGACACCTCGACCAGGCTGTCGTCGAGAATCCTGCGGACCTCGCCGGCGACCCTGATGCTCGCCCCTGCCGGGTCCGGGACGACCACCGGGCGAGTGAAGCGGACGCCGTACTCGATCAGCGCGCCGGGGTCGCCGACCCAGTCGGTGACGACTCTGGCCGCGGTGGCCATCGTGAACATCCCGTGGGCGATGACGTCGGGCAGGCCGACCTCTGTGGCGAATCGATCGTTCCAGTGGATCGGATTGAAGTCACCGGACGCCCCGGCGTAGCGCACCAGGTCGTCGCGGGTGACGGGGAAGTCCACGGCGGGGATGACGTCCCCGACCGCGGGCATCGTTGGCTCTTGATGCGCACCGCGTGCATCGCTCATGCCGCCGTCCCCCGGGCCACGATCGTCGAGTGCGCGGTGACGACCGGTTCGCCCTCGATGGTCTGCACCTCGCCGCGGGTGACCACGATGTCGTTGCCAGCCGCCGCCCGCACTGACTCGACCGTCACGATCACCTGCAGGACATCCCCGGCGTAGACGGGTCGGTGGTGGACGAAGCGCTGTTCGCCGTGCACGACCCGGGAGTAGTCCAGGCCGAAGTCCGGGTCCTGAATCACCTGGTGTCCGGCCTTGAGGGTGAGCACGATCGGAAAGGTTGGCGGCGCGATGACGTCGGGGTAGCCGAGCGCACGGGCCGCCACCGGATCGCGGTAGGCCGGATTCGGGTCGTTGATGGCGTCGGCGAATTCACGGATCTTCTCCCGGCCGACCTCGTAAGGTTCGGTGGGCGGGTAGCGACGTCCCTCGTAGGAGCGGTCGAGCGGCATGGGCAGAGGTTATGTCATCGACGCGTCTGCGCGGGAGCCGAACGCGCTGCGCGGTCGCGGAACGACCGATCGGCTCAGCCCTGGTCGTCGGCCAGCGAGTCGAGCACCGGGAACGGAGTGGCTCCGAAACCCTCGACGCGGGGCCGTCCCCACGGATCCACGTCGGACAGGCTCGTCTCCACCTGGGAATGCGGGGTCCGCAACAGGACCTTGCGCGCACCGTCGCTGGTCAGTTCGGCGACCTTCGCGCTCGCCGTGACCCGGCCGTACCACCGATATTTGCCGCTGATCGGGTCGAAGTGGCCTCGTAGCGCGACCGTGACGTTGACGATGTCGTCGCCGACCACCAGTTCGGCGGGCCCGTCGTATCCGTCGTCCTGGATATGCGCGTCGTCGGGCAAGGGAGCCATTTCGCTCATCAGGACTCGGTCACCTGCGCGACGAGTGCCGCGATCGGGAGCGGTTTGTCGTAGTCGATCACGAGACCATGGTCACGCGCGGTGCCCTCGAGCAGATGCCAGACCCCGGTGCAGATCAGGTCGGTGAACTTCTCCCGTGACATCGACCGGTTGGCCAACCACCACGCACCGGCAGCCTCGACGTACCCCACGATGCCGTAGGCGCCGGGTTCGGCCTCCTCGGCCTCGATCCCGAAGAATCCCAACACGACCGTGAGCAGCACCGCGATGGTCGTCGCCAAGGTGGTCTCGACGGACTCCAGACCGTCCCGGCGCGATCGGAGCAGGCGATAGAGGTTGGGGTGCTCATCGAGCCACGTGAGAATCGTGCTGATGGCCGAGCTGATGATCTGGCGCGGGGTGCTGTCCGGTGTGAGCGCGAGTTTGGGCAGGACGCGGTCGAGTACGTCCTGCACGACCCGCTCGGCGATCGCCTGCCGCAGGTCCTCGCGATCGCGGAAGTAGCGGTACAGGACGGTACGGCTGACTCCGGCGAACTCGGCGATCTGCTCGGCGGACACGTTCGGACCGTGGGCGTCGATCGCGCCCACGCCGGCGATGACGAATGCGGTCCTGCGAGCGGATCGATGGTCGGCCCAGCGGAGCCGTCGACCGTCGGTGGCGGCGGGACCGGCAGGGTTCTCCACGGGCTGGCCGTCCATCGATCCCTCCGGCGGTTCAGTGTGACGCGACAGTATCTTGCGATGGAGGGTACGCGCGACACGCTGTCATGCCTTCCTCCGGACGGACGGCGGAACATGACGAGGGCCCCACCAGATGGCGGGGCCCTCGCTGACGGTGTGGGAGACGACTCAGCGTGTCTCGCGGTGCTCGGTGTGCTTCTTGCACGTCGAGCAGAACTTGCTCATCGAGAGCCGGTCGGGATCGTTACGGCGGTTCTTGACGGTGATGTAGTTGCGGTGCTTGCACTCCTGGCAGGCCAAGGTGATCTTCGGACGGACGTCGGTGGCTGCCATCGGGCGGTGCCTTTCCAATCGGGAGAAGTTCGGTGTACCGGCCAGAATGCGCCGGATGTAGCGAGGGCGGGACTCGAACCCGCGACACCACGATTATGAGCCGTGTGCTCTAACCACCTGAGCTACCCCGCCGCGGACAGACC
>JBDTFN010000014.1:0-14385 GCA_039937915.1 Jatrophihabitans sp.
GTAGCCGGTCGGGTCAGATCGTAAGTTCGCCGGCCGGTCCGGCAGGCTCCGGCGGCGCCGCGACGAAAAACTTGCACGGGCAAGGCATGTTGCCGCCCGCCACGTCGGTGAACGCAGTGCAGTTGCCTCCGCCGCTGTTGCGGTGGGTGTTCACGGTGTGCCCGCACAGGCACTTCCCGGTGTTGCGATCATTGTCTGACTGCGCGTACAGAGCGGCGACGTTGCGGACCTTCACGCCCATCAGGTAACCCTCGAAGTGTCCGATGACCAACGCGACTATCGCGATGACCCCGCCGATGATGATGCCTGCAATCACGACGCAACTCCGGTTCGTAGTCGGTGGACCATTTCGCCCGAACCCTACTGACCTCCGATCGCCGCTACGTGGGACGCTCGATCCGACCGCCCAACCACCAATGGAGGACCTATGCGCGACGACGACCCGATCGAGGAGATCCTGTCCACCGTCCGCCGGTTCATCCGCACCGAGGTCGTTCCGCTGGAAGCGAAGATCGACGAGGACGACGCCATCCCGGACGGTATTCGCGCGAAAGTGCGCGATCTTGGTTTGTACGGGTTCGCCATCCCGGAGGAGTACGGCGGGCTCGGGCTGTCGATGCTCGATGAGGTCCGTCTGGTCTTCGAGCTCGGCTACACCACCCCCGCGCTACGCTCCCTCGTCGGCACCAACAACGGCATTGCCGGACACACCCTGATGACCGGCGGCACCGCCGCGCAGCGCACCGAGTGGTTGCCACGATTGGCCTCTGGCGAGGTCGTCGCGTCATTCGCGCTGACCGAGGAGAACGCCGGGTCCGACCCGTCCCGGCTGAAGACGACCGCGCGTCGCGACGGGGAACACTGGGTCATCGACGGCGCAAAGCGCTACATCACCAACGCGCCGTGGGCTGATGTCTTCATGGTCTACGCCCGGACGAACCCCGATGCTGCACCGGCCAAGGGCATCTCCACCTTCCTCGTCCCGAGCGGAACCGCGGGCCTGACCGTCGGCCCGCGCGATCACAAGATGGGCCAGCAGGGGGCGTGGACCTCCGACGTGTACTTCGACGGGGTGCGGGTGCCGGATTCGGCGATGATCGGCGGCGCGGACGGTGTGGACACCGGTTACCTCACCGCCATGCGCAGCCTCGCGCACGGACGCATCGGCATCGCTGCCCTCTGCGTCGGGATGTCGTCCCGCCTGGTCGACGAGACGGTGTCCTACGCCGCCACACGCGAGCAGGGCGGCAGCGTTATCGGTGAGTACCAACTCATCCAAGGGCTCGTGGCGGACTCGGTCACCGACTACCGCGCCGCCCGCAGTCTCGTGCTGGACGTCGCCCGTGAGTTCGACGACGGCACCGATCAACGTCTCGGCCCGGCCTGCGCCAAGTACTTCGCTTCCGAGGCGGTCGGCCGCATCGCCGACCGCGCCGTCCAGGTGCACGGCGGAGCCGGCTACATGCGGGGCGTTGCCGTCGAGCGCTTCTACCGCGACGCGCGACTTTTCCGAATCTACGAGGGAACCAGCCAGATCCAGCAGGTCATCATCGCCAAACAGGCGCTGCGCGCCGCCCAGCGGTGACCGATCTACGGGTCGCCACCTTCAACATCCGCACCTCGCGAGGCCGTGACCGGGGCAATCGGTGGACGCGTCGCCGAGCCAGTTGCCTCGAGGCGATCCGTGGATTCAACGCGGACGTGGTCGGTCTGCAGGAGGTCCGGCCCGACCAGGTCGACGACCTGCGCGCAGCCTTCCCGGACACGTTGTTGCTCGGGAGCAGCCGCGACGCCGACGGTGGCGACGAGCGGGCGGCGGTCCTCGTGCCGCGCGCCGCCTGGACGGTGGAGTCCAGTGAGACTCGCTGGCTGTCCCCGACGCCGACCCAGCCTGGTTCGATCGGTTGGGACGCCGGGCTCCCCCGCGTCGTGACCATCGTTCGGCTCCAATGCGGCCCGACCAGGATCGGCCTGGCGAACACCCACTTCGACCACCTGGGCTCGACCGCCCGCGTGCAGAGCGCCGCCCTCATCGCCTCCTGGCTCCATGCGGAGGACGACCGGCGGTGGATCGTCCTCGGCGATCTCAACGCTGAACCAGGTTCGCCGCCGCTGCGTACGCTCGCCGACGCGGGCTTCGTCGACTCCCTGCCACCGGACGCCGGAGGAACCGAGCACTCCTTCAGCGGCGCCATGGATCGCACCCGCATCGACTATGTGCTCGTCGGCCCCGGCGTGCGGACGGTCACCGCCTGGATCGGCCACGACCGCCCGCTCGGGCGCCTGCCGAGCGACCACTGGCCCGTCGTGGCCGATCTCGTGGTCGTCTGAGCGGTCGGCAATAATGCAGCGATGCTGTTCCTGGCCGCGGCGGTCGACCCTGGAGCCCTCCGGGCACCGCGATGAGCGACGCACCCACAGCGCGGCCCGACCCGGCAGCGGTGCACGACATTGCCGCGGCAGCACGGGCGGAGGCGGCCTGCGAGTACGACGTCGTGCGGCTGACGACCCTGGTCGCCGCCCTCTTCCGCTCCGCGCGCACCGGACGCCGGCTCACCCGCCCCGAGCGAGAACGGCACCGCCGCGACGGCATCGCGGCCGCCGAACAGGGCCTGGCGTTGGACGCGCTCGTCGACACGTTCCTCAGCGCCGCGCGCATGACATGGGTGGTCCTGGCCGATCAGCCCGACTTGTGCGGCGGCCGATCGCTGTCCGCGGTCGGCGAGTCGACCTTCCGTGCCGTCGACGACGCGTTGGCCGAGCTGGCCGCCGGCTTTGCCGAGGCCCGCCGGCGGATGGTGCGCCGGGAGGAGAACGAACGGCACGACCTGCTCGACGATCTGCTCACCGGAACGAACGACGTGGCCGGACTGCTCGGGCGCGCCGAACGATTCGGTCTACGGCTGGCCGCGTCGCACACGGTCGTCGTGATCGGCCCGGCCCGGGCCGCGGACCTTGCCGCGGCTGCATCCGACCTGGAGTCCGTGGTGCGGGCCCAGGCCCCGGCGCGACCGGCCATCGTGGCGGTCCGGCACGCCAGCCTGGTGCTGATCGTGCAGAGCGATCAGCCGCGGTCCCCCGCGACGCTCGGGGCGCTGACCCCGGCCCTGGAAGCGGCGGCGCGACGAGTCAGCAGATCGGAGTCCGACTGGTCGGTGGCCGTGAGCCGGTCGCGCAGCGGACCGACCGGGATGGTCAACTCCTACCGCGAGGCCGAGGACGCCCTCGACCTCATGCCCACGCTCGGACGGCGCGGCGAGGTCGTGCACGCCGAGGACCTGGCCGTATTCCGCGTCCTGCTGCGTGACCGGGAGTCGATCACCGAACTGGTCGAGTCCGTACTCGGTCCTTTGACCGTTGCCCGGGGCGGGGCAGCCCCGCTCATCGAGACCCTGCGGGTATTCCTCGACAGCGGGTGCGCTGCCACCGAGACGGCTCGGCGTACACACCTGTCCATCCGGGCCGTCACGTACCGGTTGGCCCGGATCCGCGAACTCACCGGGCACGATCCCGCCCGCGCCGACCACCGCCTGACCCTGCACGTCGCCGCCGTCGGAGCCCAGTTGATCGGCTGGCCCTTGGTCGATTCCTTGCCGACATCCGGCAAATAACCGACACGCTTTTCGCTGCACCCGGACCCTGCCGTCCGCAGTCCCCGAGACCATCCTGGAGAGAACGCTCGCCGACGATGCGGGTCCGACGACACGAGCTCGACGACGCAGGAGGGAGCGACGCGGTGCGCGCCCAGCCCGACCAACCCGACCAACCCGACCAACAACCTGAGCGATGTCGGCAGTGCGGCTCCGTGCTCGACGCTGCGGGCCAGTCGGCGGCGCGGGACGACATCCCGGCCGAACCCACGCTGGTCAGTTCGGTCGACGCCGCCGTGCGTAGCGGATCGGCGGTGCCCATCACCATGGTGACCCTTGTTCTGTTGATCACCGGCACCGCCGTCGTGCTCGGGCAGCGCAGCATGACCGGCGCCCTCGTCGGACTGCTGTGCCTGATCCTGGTCGCCATTGCGTGGAAACACCGGCTGTCCAGACCGCGCGTCTGATCCTCGGGCGAGCCGCCGCACCAAGCCGGACCCGCCCGCACCGCCCGTAACCGCCACCCCCTGCGCCGCCGTATGCGCGCGCCCGACCGAAAGGTCCCTGTGCCTGCAGTCATCGCCGCGGTCATCTTCGTGTCCGGCTACGCCGCGATCGCCTCCGAACGATTCGATCGCGTCAAGATCGTGCTCGGCGGAGCGGGACTGCTGCTCGCGCTGCAGATCATCGACCTCGAGGATGCCGCACACAGCACCGAGTACGGGGTCGACTGGAACGTCATCTTCTTGTTGCTCGGCATGATGGTGATCGTCGCCGGGGTCCAGCGCACCGGATTGTTCGACTACCTCGCGCTGCACGCCGTCCGTCGGGCCGGTGGTCGGCCGTTCCGACTGATGATCCTGCTGGTCGTGCTGACGGCGGTTGCCTCGGCACTGGTCGACAACGTCACGACCGTGCTGCTCGTGGCCCCGATGGTGCTGTCCCTGACGCGCGAGCTCGGGTTGAACCCCGTCCCCTACCTGTTGTCGATCGTCTTCGCCTCGAACATCGGCGGCACCGCCACCCTGATCGGCGACCCGCCCAACATCATCATCGGCAGCACGGCGAATCTGACCTACGTCGACTTCCTGGTCCACCTCACCCCCTTGGTCATCCTGCTGATCGTCGTGTTCGTCGGGCTGTGTCGGGTCATGTTCCGCGGCTCGTTCCAGGTCGATCCGGGGCGAGCCGCCGCGGTGCAGGCCATCGATCCCCGCGAGCGGATCACCGACCACAGAATGCTGGCCTGGTCGTTGGCCGTACTGGCAGCCGTCACGGTGTTGTTCGCACTGCACGGCGTCGTGGACTACGAGCCTGGCGTCGTGGCAATCCTTGGCGCCGGGGTGATGATGATCGTCGCCGCCAGCCCCGGCGACCTGCTCGACGAGGTCGAGTGGCCCACGCTCGCCTTCTTCATCGGCCTGTTCATCATGGTCGGCGCGTTGGTCAAGGTGGGCATCGTCGAGTCCATCGCCGAACGCTTCGCCGACCTCATCGACGGACGTCTGCTGATGGGGTGCCTGCTGTTGCTGGTCGTCTCAGCCGTGCTCTCGGCCATTGTTGACAACATCCCCTACGTGGCCACGATGACGCCCATCGTCGCCACGATCGTCGCCGGACTCCCGGCGGGCACCGACGGCGATCCGCTGTGGTGGTCGTTGGCACTCGGTGCCGACCTCGGCGGCAATGCCACCCCTGTCGGCGCGAGCGCCAACCTGATCGTGCTGGCCATTGCCGCCCGGAACGGATACACGATCAGCTTCGGCCGATTCGTCAAGTACGGACTCGTCGTGTCGGTGGTGACGATCGGCGTATCCGCGCTCTACGTCTACCTGCGGTACTTCGTGATCGCGGGATGACGAAGCCAGCGGATCAACCGCGCAGGCGTGACTCCTCGGCCGACCGAACCACTCGTGACATCCCGGCGTGCCGGACGAGCGCCTCGTCCATGACGGTAGTCACGATCCCGCGCAGGTGCAGCATCGGCAGCACCCAGTAGGGGGCGCAGATGCGCGCTGCCCGGGATTCGATGCCGTTGATGACCGCTCGCCCTGCGGCCTGCACGCTGATCGGCTTCGTCGCGAAGGCCGGCATGACCTGGCGTGCCTGCGCGACCTCGTCGCGGGCGAAGGCCTAGGTCGTGAGGTCGGTGTCGATGAAGCCGAGATAGGCAACGCCGGCGCTTGCACCGTGGTGGGCCAGCTCCACCCGCAGCGCACGGGTCAGTTGCTCGATCCCGGCCTTGCTGGCGGCGTACGAGGCGTTGAGGACACCGTTGAAGAAGGCATAGATGGACGACACGACCACGACGTGACCGCGTCGCTCGATCACGTACGGCAGCACGGCGCGGACGGTGCGCCACTGCCCGAGCAGGTCGACGTCGACCGTGCGTTCGAACTCCGCCGGGTCGATGCTCAGCACCGAGTCCGACGGTGGCGCGATGCCGGCGTTGGCTACCACGACGTCGATGCCGCCGAACCGCTCGACCGCGTCGGCCGCGGCCCGCTGCAGCGCCGGCAGGTCGGTGACATCGGCCTCGAACGCTGCTGCGCGCTCACCCAACTCGTCCGCTAGTTTCTGCAGACCAGGCAGACGGCGGCCGACGAGGGCGACGTACGCCCCGCGCTCGTGCGCCTGACGAGCGATCTCGGCGCCGAGGCCACGGGCCGCGCCGGTGACGAACACGACCTTGCCGTCGAGCGACATTACGTCGCCGCGACCGACGACTCCGCTGACCAGGCCCCCGACGAGCGGTGCTCGACGTCCGGCGTCCAGCGCCATCGAACCCAACGCACGGGTGATCTCGGTGATCATTGATCTCCTGGCCGAACCAGTGATTCGCGGATGTGCCTGATATGCGAACAGGCCCCCCGGAATCCCGGGAGGCCTGTAGCTGTAGCCCCGAC
This sequence comes from Jatrophihabitans sp., assembly GCA_039937915.1. Classification (GTDB taxonomy): domain Bacteria; phylum Actinomycetota; class Actinomycetes; order Mycobacteriales; family Jatrophihabitantaceae; genus Jatrophihabitans. The sequence goes on from JBDTFN010000014.1 coordinate 6,497, forward strand.
GGGATTCGAACCCGTGCTACCGCCGTGAGAGGGCGGCGTCCTGGGCCACTAGACGACGGGGCCCCAGAAACTTTCGTGCTGTCCTGCGCTGGGGTACCAGGACTCGAACCTAGACTAACTGAACCAGAATCAGTTGGGCTGCCAATTACCCCATACCCCAATGACAGACCCTTTGGCGTACACCGCAGGGCCAGCGTCGAACTCTACCCGACGCCGACCGCGGCGAACACAACACCTGCGTGTCAGGCCCCCATCAGGGTGGCCGCATGCTCGCCGATCATCAGCGCAGGAGCGTTGGTGTTGCCACCGGTGATGCTCGGCATGATCGCCGCGTCGGCGACCCGAAGTCCTTCGACTCCGCGTACCCGCAGCTGCGGGTCGACCACAGCGCGGTCATCGGTGCCCATCCGGCAGCTGCCGACGGGGTGGTAGACGGTGGTCGCTCGGTTGGGAAGCTCTGTGGCCAATGCGGCCCGGTCGCTGAACGACGCACCGGGATGCAGCTCCACGACGTCGTCGGAGACGTACTTGCTGGCCATGGCCTCACGGATGAGTTCCATGCCGTCCAGCAGCACCTTGGCGTCGTCGGGGTCGCTGAGGTAGCGCGGATCGATGAGGGGCGCAGCGCTCGGGTCGCTGGACGCCAGCCGAACCGTGCCACGACTCTTCGGGTAGATCAGCGTGGCCAGCAGTGTCAGCGCCTGACGCTTGTCCACGTCGTGGCGGATCGGCGCATCCTGGTTCGGCGACGGGTAGGCCCACGGAAGCGCATGGATCTGGATGTCCGGGACGTCGGTGGCGATCGAACTGCGGGTAAAGGCGACGGCCTCGAAGACACTGCGTGCCATCCAGGTGTTGCCACGTAATGCCTCTTGCACGACGCCCCGCGCGAAGTAGGGGGCCGTACCACGGTTGCGCGCGTCCTTGGTCGTGTACGTCATCGGGACGAAGAGGTGATCGTGCAGGTTATCGCCCACCGGCAGGTCGGCAACGACATCGATTCCCTTGTCCCGCAGGTGATCGGCCGGTCCGACGCCCGAGAGCATCAGAACCTGCGCCGAGCCGTACACGCCCGCGCTGAGCACGATCTCGCGGTTCGCCCGGATCGTGCGCGGACCCTCCTTGGTCCGCACCTGGACCGCGGTCGCGCGGCCCTTCTCGATGACGACCCGGTTGACCGTCACGTTCGTCTCGACGGACAGGTTGGGTAGGTGATGGTCGTCGAGGTAGGACACCGACGAGCTATAGCGAAGGCCGTTATGGGTGCTCTGCTGAAAGACCCCGACGCCCTCCTGCTCGGCACCGTTGTAGTCGTCGACCTGCTTGATCCCCGCCGTGTGTGCGAAGGCCTCGATGAAGCGCTGGGATGCCTGCGTGAGGTCCCGGGAGCGAGTGACCTGGACCGGGCCGTTACCACCCCGGAAGTCGTTGCCCCCGTCCTCCCACGTCTCCATCCGCTTGAAGCTGGTCAGCACGTCCGCGTAGCTCCAGCCGGTGTTTCCCGCGGCAGCCCAGTCGTCGTAGTTCTGCCGATTGCCGCGGACGAAGAGCATGCCGTTGACCGAGCTGGAGCCGCCGAGCAGCTTGCCGTGCGGCTGCGGCACCTTGCGGTCGTTCGCGTCGGCCTGAGGAACGCTGTAGTGATCCCAGATGACCCGCTTCTTCAGCTGTGGGATCGCGTGCATGACTGCGACCATCCCGGGTTTGCGCACCAGGCGGGAACGGTCCGACCCGCCGGCCTCGAGCAGGATCACGCTCGCGCCGGTATCGGCCAGTCGGCGCGCCAGCCCACAGCCCGCGCTGCCGGCTCCGACGACGATGTAGTCGGCACTGCTGTCCATGTGTTGCCCCGTTCGTAGGGTTCGAGAAGGGTGCGGACGCCCGCGTTCAGCGCAGACGTCGGCCGTAGCGGAGCTTGACGAGCTTGCGGACGATGTCGAACTGCTCGGGGGTGCGCGGGAAGACCTGCATCTCCTGCCCCAACCCGAAGCGCTTGCTGGTGGTTGCCTTCGCGCGGGCGAACTCGCGCAGCCCGTCCTCGCCGTGAAAGCGTCCGAAACCGCTGTCACCCACGCCGCCGAACGGCAGCGATGGCATCCCGACGAAGGTCAGGACCGAGTTGATGGTGGTGCCGCCCGATCGAAGCCGTGCCGCGATCTCGGCGCCCCGCGAGGCGGAGAACACCGACGACCCGAGCCCGAACACGGTGCCGTTCGCGCGGGCGACCGCCTCGTCCTCGTCAGCGACGGTGTTGATGACGACGACCGGCCCGAAGGTCTCCTCGGTCACTGCCGAACAGTCCTCGGGGACGTCCACGAGGACGATGGGGTGGACGTAGGGCGGCTGGATCGAGTCGAGCCCACCAACCAGTGCGGTGGCGCCGGCGTCGAGCGCGTCGGTGACGTGGCGGCGGATGATCTCGATCTGGCTCGCCACGATCATCGGTCCGTAGCTGCTCAGCTCCGCGGTCCCCGCGGTCACCAGAAGCGCGACCGCCTCGACCTTCGCGAGGAACTCGTCGCGCACCGCCTGCACGACGTACACCCGCTCGACGCCCACACACGCCTGGCCGGCGTTCCACATGCCGCCCCACACGACCGAGGAGGCGGCCGAGTCGAGGTCGGCGTCGGCGGCGATAACGGTCGCGTCCTTCCCGCCGAGTTCCAGCAAAACCGGCGTGAGGTTCTCCGCGCAGGCGGCCATGACCCGACGTCCGGTCGGGACGGACCCGGTGAAGGCCAGCTTGTTCACCCCCGACCGGCACAGCGCGGCTCCGGTGTCACCGAAGCCGGTCACCCAGGCGGTGAGCGCGGCGGGAGCGTCCGGATTCGCCTGCTGGAACGAGTCGACAGCCCACACGCCGGTGGCGGCGCTGAGTTCGCTGGGCTTGACCACCACCGCATTGCCGCCGGCCAGCGCGTAGGCCATGCCGCACAGAACGGTGTAGACGGGCGCGTTCCAGGGCGCGATGACCCCGGCCACCCCGAGCGGCTCGTAGGAGACGCGGGCGTCGAAGTTCATCATGGCGATGCCGGGGGCGACCCGCTTCTCGCCGAGCACGCGCTTGGCGTGGGCTGCGGCCCAGCGGACGTCCTCGAGCCCGGCCAGCAGTTCGAACTGGATGTCCGCCTTGGGTTTGCCGCCTTCGCGGTGGCCGAGTTCGTAGAGTTCGTCGCAGTGTCGGGCCAGCCAACGGACCCAGCGGCGCATCCGTTGTCGGCGGCCGTCGAACCCCAGTTCGGCCCACCACTGCTGGGCGGCCCGCGCGTCGCTCACGACCTGTTCGACATGCGCGGCCGAGTGCACCGGGAACGTCGCCACGACCTCGCCGGTCGCCGGACTGCGCACCTCGAAGGTCTCGCCGATCGTCGGTGGTCTCAGCTGGGCCGTCACCGGTCACCGTCCTCATTTGGGCCGCCGAGATCGACTCGACGAAACGAGAACACGTTACAGTTTTTGCATCCTGCGGGGCAATAGGCGCCAGCGGTGAAAGCCATCGAGCATCGGTCACAGGAACCGACTGATGATCTCCTTCATGATCTCGTTGGTTCCGCCGTAGATCTTCTGGATGCGCGAGTCGGTCCACATCTTGGAGATCGGGTACTCCTCCATGTAGCCGTAGCCACCGAAAAACTGCAGGCACTCGTCAGCGATCTCGCACTGCTTCTCGGTGAGCCAGTACTTGGCCATCGAGGCGGTCGGCACGTCGAGCTCGCCCTGCAGGTGCTTGACGATGCAGTCGTCGATGAAGATCCGGCCGATCTTGGCCTCGGTGGCGGCCTCAGCGAGCTTGAACTTGGTGTTCTGGAAGTTGAACACCGGCTTGCCGAACGCCTTGCGGTCCTTGGTGTACTTCACCGTGATCGCGATCGACTCCTCGATCGCGGCGATGGCCGCCACTGCGAGGATGAGCCGCTCCTGCGGAAGCTGCATCATGAGCTGGATGAAACCCTGGCCCTCGACGGTGCCGAGCAGGTTCGAGGTCGGCACCCGCACCGAGTCGAAGAACAGTTCCGCGGTGTCCTGGCCGTGCTGGCCGATCTTCTTCAACACGCGGCCGCGGGAGAACCCCTCGACCTCGCGGGTGTCAACGATGATCAGCGAGATGCCGGCGCCGGCGTTGTCCGGGTCGGTCTTGGCGACAAGGATGATCAGCTCGGCCTGCAGGCCGTTGGAGATGAAGGTCTTCGAGCCGTCGATGACGTAGTCGTCGCCGTTCTTGATGGCCTTGGTCTTGACGCTCTGCAGATCCGAGCCGGTACCCGGCTCGGTCATGGCCACGGCGCCCACGATCACGCCCGAGGCCATCTGTGGCAGCCACTTGCGCTTCTGCTCGTCGGTTCCGTAGGCGTTCAGGTAGTGCGCGACGATCGTGCTGTGCACCGCGGTGCCCAGGCTCGGTGACATCGTGCGGATCTGCTCCTCGGCGATGACCGCCTCGTGAGCGAACGTGCCGCCGCCGCCACCGAACTCCTCCGGGATGGACGGGCACAGCAGGCCGAGCTTGCCGGCTTTGAGCCAGACCTCGCGGTCGACGTGCTGTTGCTCGCACCACTGCGCCTCATTGGGCGAGCATTCCTTCTCGAAGAAGTTGCGAGTGAGGTCGCGGAACGCCTCGATCTCGTCGTCGCTCCAGGCTGGGCGCGTAGTGCTCATCAGTCGAACCTTCCCGTTGGTGACTGTGACATTATTACTGTCACATTGACACTGTGGGGTGTGAGCCACGTGACAATGCCCTCCAGGTCAGGACGGAAGCAGAACGGATTCGATCCGAGCCAGGCTCTGGGCCGCATAGCCACGCCAGAACCTGGCGAACACCGGCACGATCGCCGCGGAGACCGCCGAGGCCGGGTGTAGCTGCCACTGCCACGTCACCCGCACCCCGGTGCCGGCACTGTCGAAGGACCACAGCCCGTCGATGTGCGAGGCCAGCGGCTTCATCGGACCGGTGATACCGCTGATGCGGTAGCCGAAAGCGGTTGGACGGTCGACGCGAGTGAGCTCCTCCCGCATCGAACCCCCGCCGCGCAGTTGGATCGTGCGCGACTGCCCGACCGTCCCCCACTCGCCGTCGAAGTCGTCAGATTTGATCGGCGGGATCGGCCCGTAGCGCTGATCGAAGATCGTCGTCAGTGGCAGAGTCAAGACGGCGTCGAACGCATCCGGCAGCGTGACGGGATAGGTGCGTGAGCAGCTCATCACTGTGGGAGTGGCCATCGGCCCAGACTAGGCGGTCGTGGCCACCGACACGACGTCGTGCGCAGTGTCACGCAGGAACGGCACGACCTCGGTCAGTAGAGCTTCGGGCTGGTCCACCTGCGGGCAGTGACCGCAGCCCGGGAGCACCACAGCTCCGCCGGGTCTGCCGATTCGACGCATCACCCGCGGCGGGGTCAGGACGTCGCGAGAGCCGAAGACCAGCAACACCGGGGCAGCGCTCTGTTCCACCAGGTGACCCAGTTTCGCCGGACCGATCTCGGCCATCAGGGTGCGGCCGAGCGGAAGTAGATCGGCAATGCGACCGGCGTTCGAGTACGGCTCGGTGAACACGGCCCGGGCCATCGGGTCGAGACGTCGCACGTCGGCGGCCGCGACGCGCGTGTAGACCCAGCCGAGCCCGAAGCGTGCGGCGCGGTGCGGTACGAACCTCAGGGCGGCGCGGACGCCCGCCTCGGCGGGTCGAGACATCGCCACCCGCCACAGTCGCGGCACCGTGTGCAGCCCAGGCATGTCGATCAGCACGAGGCGGTCGACACGGTGCGGGTGCGTCGCGGCGAACAGGGCCGAGACGACGCCGCCCATCGAGTTGCCCATGAACGAGACCGGGGTGTCCACGCCCTCGGCGTCGAGCACGTCGGCGATGGCGTCGACGTAGCCGGGCAACAGTGGACGCGTCCACGGTCGTGTGGTGCGACCGAAGCCTGGGAGATCTATCGCGATGACTCGGTGATCAACGGCCAGCCGGGGCACGACCCGGTTCCAGGTCGTGAGGTTGTCGGAGTATCCGTGCAACACGACGACGACGTGCTCACCGTCGCCGGTCACGACGTAATGAACGTCCTCGACAGCAGCGCGAGTAGGGACGTCTCTCATCACCATGTGAGCGATGTTACCCACGTCACACGCGGGGTTCACACTGGACACGCACATTCGCCAATTGCCCCGCACACCGGCCTCGAGGGCACCGAGGACGCGGGGCAGCGGGGACGACGGGCACCCACACTCGCGCGGGACGTGATCAGACCTGCGCCGCCCGCAACCGCGCCAGCGAACGATCGCGTCCCAGGATCTCCATCGACTCGAACAGCGGCGGAGACACCGTGCTCCCGGTGACCGCGACCCGGACCGGACCGAAGGCGTTGCGGGGCTTGAGTCCCAGCCCCTCGACCAGCGCAGTCTTCAAAGCATCCTCGATCGCGAGCGTCCTCCAGTCCGCAAGTGCCTCGAGCACAGGGATGGCTGCCGTGATGACCGGCGCGCCCTTCTCCCCCAACTGCTTGGCCGCCGATGCTTCGTCGACGAGGAAGTCGGCATCGGGCACGAGCAGGAACCGCAGCATGTCCACGCCCTGTCCGAGAGTGTGGATCCGCTCCTGGACCAGCGGTGCCGCTGCGGCGAGCAGGGCCGCGTCGACCGGCAACCCGGCAGCCCCGAGCTGCGTCCCCAGCCGCTGGGCGAAGTCCGCCGGGTCCAGCTTGCGCAGGTGCGCGGCGTTGATCGCCTCGCACTTCTTGCCGTCGAAGCGGGCCGGGTTGGCGTTGACGGCGGCCACGTCGAAGGCGGCAATCATCTGCGCCATCGAGAACACGTCCTCGTCCGGCCCGATCGACCAGCCGAGCAGCGCGAGGTAGTTCAACAGCCCCTCGGGGAGGTAGCCAGCCGCTCGGTAGTGGTTCAGTGAGGACTGCGGATCGCGTTTGGACAGCTTCTTGTTGCCCTCCCCCATCACGTAGGGCAGATGGCCGAACTGAGGGATCGCGTCGGTGACGCCGATGTCGATCAGCGCGCGGTACAGCGCGATCTGACGGGGTGTGGAGGACAGCAGGTCCTCACCGCGCAGCACGTGGGTGATCTTCATCAGCGCGTCGTCGACGGGGTTGACCAGCGTGTACAGCGGCTCGCCGTTGCCGCGGACGACGACAAAATCCGAGACATCCTTGGCGTGGAAGGTGACGTCGCCGCGCACCAGATCGGTCCAGGTGATGTCCTCGTCGGGCATCCGCAGTCGCAACACCGGCGCCCGGCCCTGCGCCCGGTAGCCGGCCCGCTGCTCGTCGGTGAGGTCGCGGTCGTGGTTGTCGTATCCGAGCTTCGGATCGCGTCCGGCCGCGCGGTGCCGGGCCTCGGTCTCCTCGGCGCTGGTGAACGATTCGTAGAGGTGCCCGGCGGCGCGCAGTGCCTCGATCACCCGCAGGTAGACAGCCCGTCGCTCGCTCTGCCGGTACGGCCCGTACGGACCACCGATCTCCGGGCCCTCGTCCCAGTCCATGCCCAGCCACCGCAGCGCGTCGAGCAGTTGGTCGTAGGACTCCTGGCTGTCTCGCGCGGCGTCGGTGTCCTCGACCCGGAACACGAACGTGCCGCCGGTGTGCCGCGCGTACGCCCAGTTGAACAGCGCGGTGCGGATCAGACCGACGTGCGGATTCCCGGTCGGTGACGGGCAGAACCGCACCCGCACGTCACTCACGCGCGCACCGGATTCGTCAACGTCCCGATCCCCTCGATCTCCACCGACACGGTGTCGCCGGCCACGATCGGGCCGACTCCGGCCGGCGTCCCGGTGAGGATCACGTCGCCGGGTAGCAGCGTCATGATGCCGGAGACGAACTCGATCTGGGTCGCGATGTCGTGGACCATCTGACTCGTCCGACCGTCCTGCTTCACCACCC
>JBDTFN010000015.1:0-9294 GCA_039937915.1 Jatrophihabitans sp.
TCAGAACAAGGTGCTGGTCACTGCGTCCGCACGATGTTCTACGCCGACCGCGACTTCCTCGAACAGTTCAATATCCCGGCCGCCGTCTCGGGTTACGGCTCCACCGAGGCAGGCGGCGTCTCCCACCTGCACCGCTGGAACCCGGCAACCGACGACATCCCCGACGACGCGAGCCGCCACGGCGGGATGGCACGCGCCGACATGCAGTGGCGCCTTGACGAACACGGCATCATCTTCGTCCGCGAGCGTGAACACGCGGCGCTCTTCGACGGCTACGTCCGCGGCGACGGTCTGGACCCCGCCCGCGATGCTGAGGGGTGGTTTGACACCGGCGACCTCGGCCGCCTCGAAGTCCGGGATGAGCACTCCGATAGCTCCGGCGACACCAGCTATCTGGTGTTCCTGGAACGAGCCGCGGAGTCGATCAGGGTCAAGGGCGAGTTCGTGCCGATCCCGTTCGTCGAAAATCACCTCGCCGCCGTCGATGGCATCACCGATCACGCCCTGTGGAAGCGCAAGGGCGCGGTCGTCGATGAGGAGGTGGTGCTCTACGCCGTAGCTGACCCGTTGCCACTGGACCGGCTGAGGGTGCGCATCGCTGAGCTCCCCGCCTTCATGCGCCCGGCCGCGGCCGCCCGTGTCGCATCGCTGCCGCGCGACGCGGCAGCAGGCAAGATCCAGCGCCGGCTGCTGGCCGACCTGCCGGTTCTGGAGTGGGTGGAACTCTCATGACTGCTCCTGCTGCACCGGCAACCACGCAGTTGCCGGCGTGGGCGACAGATATGACCGACCTGCACGTGCACGCGGCGCCGAGCTTGCTTCCCCGCCACGGCAACGACGCAGAGACCGTCGCCGCCCAGCGGCAGGTCGGCTTCAGCACGATCGTGCTGAAAGCCCATGAGGGCAGCACCGTCGAGAGGGCCGCCGCACTGGGCGACGGTGTCCACGGTGGCGTCGTGCTCAACAGCCCGGTCGGGGGCGCGAACCCCGACGCCGTCGAGGTCGCCGCACGCCTCGGCGGCCGCGTCGTGTGGATGCCGACGGTGTCGGCGCCCAACCACAAGCGCGGCGCGTCCTCGCCCGAGCTGTCCGTGCACCGCGGCTTCGAACTGCGGGCAGTCGACATTCTCGACGACACCGGCGTTCTGCTGCCGGCCTGGCATGACGTCCTGGACGTGGTCGCCGCTCACGATCTGCTGCTGGCCAGCGGACACCTGTCCGCCGAAGAGACCGTGCTGCTGTTCACCGAAGCTCGTCGTCGCGGCGTCCAACGGCTGATGGTCAACCATCCGCTGATGGCCTTCCTGCACTGGAACGACGATGCTGCGCAAGCGCTGAAAGCACTCGACGCCCACCTCGAACTCGGCATCCTGCCCGACCTGCTCGGCGACGCCGACCATGCCAGCCTCAACTTGATCGGCGCCTATCCCGTGTCGCTGCTCGTGTTCGGCGGCGACCTGGGCCACGCCCACCACCCCGGACCCGACAAGGCGATCGCACCGTGGCTGCACGAGTTGGAAGCCCGGATCGGCGTCGCTCGTGCCACGGCCATCATGACCACCCAAACCAGGAGCCTGCTGCAGCCATGACCAGAATCGCTCTGCTGCCCGGTGACGGAATCGGCGCCGAGATCCTCGACGGCCCCGTCGCCTACCTGAACCACCTCGCCCGCGAGGGCGCCCCTGTCGAGATCACGGGACCGTGGGCCTACGGAACCAGCGGATGGGCCGACACCGGCTCCACGCTGCCGGAGGAGACGGTGGCGGCCTGCCGCGACGCCGACGTCGTGCTGTCCGGAGCCGTCGGCACGCATCCCGGCGTCACCGCCGACCAGTGCCCAAACCCCGAAGCCGCGCTGATCACTCTGCGGCACCTGTTCGATCTGCGTATCAGCGTGCGCACCGTGCGAGTACCGGGCCAGGCCGACGTCATCATCGTCCGCAACATCACCGGCGGCGCCTACGCCGGGCCTGACCGGCGCGTCGAGAGCGACGGCGAACGCGATGCCGAAGATCGCATCGTGCTGAACCCGCGCCGGGTTCAAGAGGTGTTCGACATCGGCGTCGAATACGCCGCCATCTACCCCGGGCGACGCGTCATCAGCGTCGATAAGGCCAGCGTCTACGCCACCAGCCGACTGTGGCGGCGTACCTCACTCGCCACCGCGCAAGCAACCGGCTTGGCGATCGACAACATCAACGTCGACCGCGCCGCGTACGAGCTCGTCAAGTACGAGGACCTACCGGCCGTCATCATCACCGAAGGCCTGTTCGGCGACATCCTGTCCGACATCGTCTGCGCCCGCGCCGGCTCGCCCGCGTTGTGTGGATCGGCGACCATCAACCCCGACCGCCACTTCGGACACGGCACCACCGCCCTGTTCGAACCCGCGCACGGCTCGTCACCGCACCGCACCGGCAGTCGACGTTCCAACCCCACCGGCGCCTGGCTCGCGCTGGCTGACCTGCTCGCCTGGTGCCCTGACCTCGCCGCGTTCGACCTGCACACCACCGTGCGTGGCGCGCTCGACCGCGTCATCGACAACGGCGCCCCCACCTACGATCTCGCCGCCTCTGGCGCACCGGTGCTCGACCTCGACCAGTTCAACGAGCGCATGCTCGACGAGCTCGCGACGGTGACCGCCCTAACCCTGACCTAGTCCGAGGAGTACCCATGAGCACGCCGTTTCGGCAGCTGCACCACATCTGCCTCGTCGTCCGCGACATTGACAAGAGCCAGGCGTACTACGAATCGATCGGCATCGGCCCCTGGCAGCAGTACCCGCCACTGACTGAGTACACCGACCTCGACGTGCCCAACCCCGAGGCGTTCACGCAGATGAAATACCGGGTCGTGAACCTCGACAACGTCCAACTGCAACTCTGTCAACCGCCGGAGCTCGACTGCCCCCAGCGTCGATTCCTGGAAACGCACGGCGAAGGCGTCTTCCATCTCGGGTTCGAGCACGACGTCGCCGACGCCATCGACCAAGGCAGCCTGCTGGGTCTCGACGTGCTGATGCGCGGCCAGCGTCCCGACGGAAGCGGGTTCGCCTACTTCGACACCGCCGACCACGCCGGCGTCGTACTTGAGACCCGCAAATCGCCCGCGACCGGCTGAACATGCTGCCTTCTCCCGATGACCCGAGGCTGAGCGTGCTCGAATGGGTAGGTAGATGACCAGCGGAGACTATCTTGGTCGCATAAAGCCGGAGGCGGAGCTTGTTCTATTGGTTGGTGAAGGTCGTGCTTCGGCCGCTGTTTCGGGTTTTCTTCCGGCCGATCGTCACTGGACGCGAGCACATCCCGGAGCGGGGCGGGGCGCTGCTCGCCAGCAACCACCTGTCGATGTGCGACTCGTTGTTCCTGCCGGTCATGACCCGACGGCGGGTCAGCTTTCTGGCCAAGAGCGAATATTTCACCGGCACCGGGCCGAAGGGCCGGGCGAAGGCCTTCTTCGTGCGGGCAACCGGTCTCATCCCGTTGGATCGGGCCGACGCAGGGGCAGCCGCAGCGGCACTGGCCACCGGGGTTCGGGCAGTGGCCAGTGGGCGCTTGCTCGGGGTGTACCCGGAGGGCACCCGCAGCCCTGACGGGCGGCTGTACCGCGGCAAGACCGGCGTGGCGCGGATGGCCTTGCGATCGGGTGTCCCCGTGGTGCCGGTGGCCATGGTCGGAACTGACCGCGTGCAGCCCATCGGGCGGGTGTGGCCTCGGTTGGCCCGGGTATCGGTGCGCATCGGCGCACCGCTGACCCCACCGTCCGAGGACGTGGATCCGGCTCGGTACTCCGCTCAGGTGCGCGACTTCACCGAGCGCATCATGGCCGCCATCGCTGCGCTGTCTGGACAGGAACGCACCGACGACGACGCGGCCACGCACAAGCGCTCGATCCGACGGATCACGTGACGTCGCGGGGAATGGCCGGCCGAGGTCGTCCTGTCTCGCCGGCGTCGGTCAGATCCGGCTTGTCTTGGGTAGGACACGCAGGTCCCACTCCCAGTGTCTGGATCCCATATGGCTGCTGACTCCTCCGAATTCTCCGAATCCTCCGCTGGCGAGGACGTCGCGGCACCGCTGGACTCCCTGCTGGTCGACGCGGTGTTCAGCCCGGTCCGCCGGTTCAACCCGGGGATGTCGGGTCTGCGGCTGGGCGGGCGGCTGCTCGTGCATCCACGCGCGGTTGGGCGTCGCGCGGCAGGCGCGGCCCGGGAACTGGGCAAGGTGGTGACCGGGTTCTCGGCGGTGGCCCCGAACCCCAAGGATCGTCGCTTCACCGAGGTGGCGTGGTCGGGCAACCCGGTGCTCAAGCGGGTGCTGCAGAGTTACCTCGTGGCCGGCGACGCGGCACGCGGGCTGGTGACCGACGCAGACCTGGCCTGGCGCGACCGCGAGCGAATGACGTTCGTGGCCGACAACCTCGTCGAGGCGGTCAGTCCCAGTAACAATCCGTTGCTGAACCCCGCGGCCCTCAAGGCCGCCCTGGATACCGGGGGCGCCAGCCTCGTGCGTGGGGCGCGGAACTTCATCAGCGACATGGCGGTGAAACCGCGGGTGCCCAGCATGGTCGACACGAGCGCGTTCGACGTAGGCCAAGACCTCGCTGTCACGCCGGGTGCGGTCGTGCTGCGCACCGAGGTCTTCGAACTCATTCAGTACACGCCCCAGACGCCCAAGGTCCGGCGCGTGCCGCTGCTTCTCGTGCCCCCGACGATCAATAAGTACTACGTCGCTGACCTTGCGCCCGGACGCAGCATGGTCGAACACTTCGTCGCCTCCGGCCAACAGGTGTTCATCGTGTCGTGGCGCAATCCGGACAAGCGGCACGCCGCCTGGGGTCTGGACACCTACGTCCAGGCCGTGCTGGACGCGATGACCGCGGTCGAGGAGATCACCAAGTCGAACAAGAGCATCCTGTTCTCGCTGTGCGCGGGCGGGATCATCTCCTCGCTCGTGCTCGGCCACCTCGTCGCTACCGGGCAGGAGAACCGTCTCGCCGCGTTCTCCATCGGCGTGACGATGCTCGACCAGTCCCGCGCCGGGTTGATGTCTTCCTTGACCAGCCCGGAGATGTTGGCGGTCGCAACCGCCAAATCCCGCGCCGACGGCTTCCTGGACGGCCGATCCCTGGCCGCTATCTTCGCCTGGCTGCGCCCCGGAGACCTCGTCTGGAACTACTGGGTGAACAATTACCTGCTGGGCAAACGTCCGCCGGCCTTCGACGTCCTCTACTGGAACGCCGACACGACCCGGATGACGGCCGAGCTGCACGCCGACTTCCTGCAGCTGAGCGTCGACAACTCGCTGACCAAACCCGGCGAGACGATCGTGCTCGGCACCCCGATCGACCTGTCCCAGGCGACTATCGACTCCTACGTCGTCGCCGGCATCGCCGATCACATTTGCGCGTGGACGAGCTGCTACCGCAGTGTGCACATGATCGGTGGCCAGAGCCGCTTTGTGCTCTCGACGAACGGTCACATCGCGTCGCTCGTCAACCCGCCGACCAACAAGAAATCGAGCTATCGCGTCAGCGATACGACGCCGCAGGACCCGCAGGAGTTCCTCGAATCCATCGAACCGACGCCGGGCAGCTGGTGGACCGACTTCGTCGACTGGCTCTCCGAACGTTCCGGGGCCGAGAAGGCGGCCCCGAAGACCCTTGGCGATGCCAATCACGAGATTCTCGCGTCCGCCCCCGGCACCTACGTGTTGGCGACATGAGCGCCGACAGCAACGACCCCAAGACCGAGACGATGGCCGACGTCGGCGAGGCGCTGAGCACCGACTTCCTGTCCCTGAGCGATCCGTTCACCCCGGAGCAGGCTGACGTCCTCAAGCGGGTGCGGGCGTTCGTCGACGACGAGGTGCTGCCGGTCATCAACGATTACTGGGAACGCGCCGATTTCCCGTGGCCGCTCGTGCGGCGCCTCGCCGAACTCGGCGTTGTCGGCGCCGGCATCGAGGGCTACGGCTGCCCGACGTTCGACAAGGTGGCAGCCGGGCTCGTCCAGATGGAGCTCTCGCGCGGCGACGGCAGCCTCGCGACCTTCCTCGGCGTGCAAGCGGGCCTGGCGATGACGGCGATCTACCGCTGCGGCTCCGAGGAACAAAAGCAGCGGTGGCTGCCGCGGATGGCGGCCTGCGAGTACATCGGTGCCTTCGCGCTCACCGAGCCTGACCACGGGTCGGATTCGATCGGACTCGAGACCTCGGCGCGCCGCGACGGTGACGACTGGGTGCTCGACGGTGCGAAGAAGTGGATCGGCAACGCGACCATCGCCGACGTGATCGTGGTGTGGGCGCGCGACACCGAGGACGAGGAGGTCAAGGGCTTCCTCGTCGAGAAGGACACCCCTGGTTTCGACGCCCGCATCATCACCGGCAAGGGGTCGTTGCGTGCGATCTGGCAGGCCGAGATCGATCTGGACGGCGTGCGGGTGCCCGAGTCCAGCCGGCTGCCGGGCGCGAACTCCTTCGCTGACTGTGCGGACGTGCTCGCGACCACCCGCAGCGACTGCGCGTGGATGGCCCTCGGCCACGCGGTCGCCGGGTTCGACGCGGCGCTGAGCTACACCAAGACCCGTAAGCAATTCGGCCAACCGCTCGCAAGCTTCCAGATCGTTCAGCAACGGCTCGTGCACATGCTCGCTGACGTGACCGCGATGCAGCTCTACTGCGCACAGATCGGCAGGCTCGCCGAGCTCGGCAAGCTCACCCCGACCCTCGCCGGACTCGCGAAACTGCACAACACATCGAAGGCGCGTGAGGTTCTGGCCGTGGCGCGCGATCTGCTCGGCGGGAACGGGATTCTGCTGGAGAACCACGTGATCCGACACATGACAGACATCGAATCCATCCACACCTTCGAAGGCACCGAGACGATGCAAACCTTGATCGTCGGACGCGACATCACCGGGACAGGAGCATTCGTATGACCAACCTCGCGAACAATCTCGTGGCGACGGCCGGCGAACACGGCGATCGGCCGGCACTCAAGCTCGATGACGCCGTGCTGACCTACAGCGAGCTGCTCGACGCTGCGCGGCGGATGGGCTCGCTGTTGACGTCGAAGGGCGTCGAGCCCGGCGACCGGGTCGGTCTTCAGCTGGCCAATGTCCCGGCATACCCGATCGCGTTCTTCGGGGCGCTCATCGTCGGCGCCACGGTCGTGCCGATGAATCCGCTGCTCAAGGCCCGCGAGGTGGAGTTCTACCTGACGGACTCCGGCGCGAAGATAGTCATCGCCGGCGAGCAGATGGCCGACGCTGCCAACGAGGCCGCAGGATCGACCGGGGCCGAGGCAATAATCGTCGGCACGATGGGTCCGGACGACCTGCCCGAAGACCGCGCCGAGCTCGTCGAGCGCGACGACAAGGACACCGCGGTGGTGCTCTACACCTCCGGCACAACCGGCAAGCCGAAGGGCGCCGAGCTGACGCACCACAACCTGGCGACCAACACCCGCACGACGACGGAGACACTCGTCGAGGTCGGTCCGGACGACGTGATCATGGGCTGCCTGCCGCTGTTTCATGTCTTCGGTCTCACCTGCGGGCTCAACACCGCCGTCCTGGCCGGGTCATGCCTGACGCTGATCCCGCGCTTCGACGGCGGCAAGGCGCTCGAGGTCATCGGCCGGGACAAGGTCACCGTCTTCGAGGGCGTCCCGACGATGTACGCCGCCATGCTGCACAACGACGAGCGCGACAAGGCGGATCTCTCGACGCTGCGTGTCTGCATCTCCGGCGGTTCGGCCATGCCGGTCGAGATCATGAAATCGTTCGAGGGCGAGTTCGAGTGCATGATCCTCGAGGGCTACGGCCTGTCCGAAACCTCGCCGGTCGCCTCCTTCAACCACCCCGACGTCGAACGCCGGCCGGGCACGATCGGGCGGCCCGTGCGCGGCATGGAACTGCGCCTGGTCGACGACGACCGCAACGAGGTCGCAGAGGGTGAGGTCGGCGAGATCGCGATCCGCGGTGAAGGTGTGATGAAGGGGTACTGGCAGCGTCCCGAGGACACCGAGGAAGCGATCGTCGACGGCTGGTTCCACAGTGGTGACCTCGCCACCCGCGACGAGGACGGTTACTACACGATCGTCGACCGCAAGAAGGACCTGATCATCCGCGGCGGATACAACGTCTACCCCCGCGAGATCGAGGAAGCGCTGTACGAGCACCCGGCCGTCGCCGAGGCGGCCGCGATCGGGTTGCCGCACGACGACCTCGGTGAGGAGGTCGGCGCGGCCGTCGCCCTCAAGCCCGGCGCCAAGGCAACGCTCGAGGAACTGCGTGACCACGTGAAGGAACGACTCGCCGCCTACAAGTACCCGCGCAAGATCTGGCTCGTCGATGAACTGCCGAAGGGCCCCACGGGCAAGATTCTGCGCCGCGAGGTCTCGGCGCCCGAGGAGTGAGCGCCGACCAGCAGGTCACTGTCGGACGGCGCTCGCTCCGCATGCGGGTGCGGCCGGGGACGGGCACCGGGCCGCCGCTCGTGCTCGCGAACGGCATCGGGACACCGCTCGAAGTGCTCGACCCGTTCGTCGACGCCCTCGACCCGTCGATCGAGGTCGTGCGTTTCGACGCGCCCGGCGTCGGCGGCTCTCCCACTCCGCCGTTTCCCTACCCGTATCAGGTCGTCGCGCACCTGCTCGGTGCGGCGCTCAACGAACTGGGCTACGGCGCCGTCGACATGCTCGGCATCTCGTGGGGCGGCGGGCTCGCGCAGCAATTCGCGTTCCAGAACCCGGTGCGCTGCCGGCGGCTGGTGCTCGTCGCGACCGCGACGGGGTCGTTGATGATCCCCGGTCGACCACAGGTCTTGCGGCACATGCTCACCCCCCGCCGACATCAGGACCCGGTGTACGCGCGTCGGGTGGCGGGCGCGATCTACGGCGGCGCCATGCGCGACCAGGACACGACCTCGCCGCTGCAGGCACGTGCGCAGGGCGGCAGCAGCCGCGGCTATGCCTACCAACTTCTCGGCACCGCCGGGTGGACGAGCCTGCCGTACCTCCCGCTGATCCGTCAGCCCACGCTGTTGATTGCCGGCGACGATGACCCGATCGTCCCCATCGCCAACGCTCGCCTGATGGCACGACTGCTGCCGAACGCCCGCCTGGTCACCTACGCAGACGGCCACCTCGGCCTGCTCACCCGCGCAGACGAACTTGCGCCCGTGGTCGCCGAATTCTGCGGCGCCCCGGGCCGTCGGGGTGCTGAGGTCAGCTCGTGACGTCTTTGGTGGATATCCGCGACCACGCGAGGCTCAGGAATACCGCCGCGTAGGC
>JBDTFN010000016.1:0-5779 GCA_039937915.1 Jatrophihabitans sp.
CAGGGTGGCGAGTTCGTCGCGGACGATGACCGCGTCGGCGGTTTCCAGGGCGAGGTCCGAGCCGTGGCGTCCCATGGCGATGCCGATGTCGGCCGCGGCCAGCGCGGGGGCGTCGTTGACGCCGTCGCCGACAGCCAGGACGCGTCGACCCGCAACCTGTAGGGCGTGGATCCGGTCGACCTTGTCGGCCGGTAGCAGTCCGGCGTGCACATCGGTGATGCCGACCTCGGCTGTGAGGTGGCTCGCGGCGCCGGCGTTGTCGCCGGTCAGCAGTACCGGGGCGGTGCCGGTCAGCGCGTGCAGTGCGGCGACTGTGTCGGCAGCGTCGGGGCGCAACTGGTCGGCCAGGGCGAGCACGGCGGTCGGCGTCGAGTCGAGGAGCACCAGCACCGCCGTTCGGCCCTGTGCGTGAACGGTGGCCAGCACCGATTCCAGCCGGCCGGGCGCACCGTCGGCGCTGACCGCTGCGGTCGAGTTGCAGGGGTTGAGCATGGCGGGTGAGCCGACCTGGACAAGCCTCCCGTGCACGCGGGCGGTCACCCCGCGCCCGGGTGCAGAGTCGAACTCCTGCGCGGTCGGGATAGGAAGGTTGCGGTGGCGCGCGGCGGCGACGATGGCGGCGGCGAGCGGGTGTTCGCTGGGTTGTTCGGCCGCGGCGGCCAGCGCAAGTATTTCGTTCGGGTTGTGGCCGTCCAGGGTGTGGATCTGGTCCACCCGGGGCGTGCCGGCGGTGAGAGTGCCGGTCTTGTCGAAGGCGACCACGTCGGTGAGCCCGAGTTGCTCCATGACGACGGCCGACTTGACCAGTACCCCGTGGCGGCCGGCGTTGGCGATCGCCGACAGCAGCGGCGGCATCGTCGCCAGCACGACGGCACAGGGTGAGGCGACGATCATGAAGGTCATCGCGCGCAGCAAGGTTGGCTGCAACGCAGCACCAGCGAGCAGAGGGACAAGAAAAAGCAGGAGCGTGGCGGTGACCATGCTGATCGAGTAGCGCTGCTCGACCTTCTCGATGAACAGCTGGGTCGTGGCCTTGGTCGCCGAGGCCTGCTCGACCAGGTTGACGATGCGGGCCAGCACCGTCTCGCCGGCCGGCTTGGTCACTCGCACTGTCAACGCCCCGGTGCCGTTCAGGGTGCCGGCGAAGACCTCGTCGCCGATGTCTTTGACCACCGGCAGCGGTTCGCCGGTGATCGATGCCTGATTGACCTCGCTGATGCCGTGGATGACGTGGGCGTCGGCGCCGATCAGTTCGCCGGGACGCACCAGCACCCGGTCACCGATCAGCAAATCAGTGGTGTTCACCTGCTCCTCGCTGCCATTGGTCCTCAGCCGGGTCGCCCGCTCCGGGCTCAGCTCCAACAGGGCTCGGACCGATGCGGCGGTGCGGTGGGTCGCCCACGCCTCCAACGCGCCGGACGTGGCGAAGATGACGATCAGCAATGCGCCATCGAAAACCTGTCCGATCGCTGCGGCGGCCACCGCGGCAACGACCATCAGTAGATCGACGTCCAGGATCTTGTGTCGCAGTGCTCGCAGACCAGCTAGTCCCGGTTCCCATCCGCCGCTGGCGTAACAGGCCAGGTACGCCGCCCACCACACCACCGGTGGCGTCCCTGCTAGCTGGGCGAGGCCGCCGATGGCGAACAGTGCTGTCGCGATCGCCGCCCAGCGGATCTCTGACAGCCGAAACATCCCGCGGATCGCTCCCGAACCGTCCTGCTCCGCGATGGAACGTTGTGGCGTTGCAGAGGACACGGTCAACGACATCGCGAAGGGCTCCAAGAGATCGTGGCCGGCGCAGCCGACTCGAGATCGTCATATTACAGGATGACATGAAGAGGTCTTCATGTGAGCTTGGATGGCTAAGCTGCTCCGTATGGGTCATGGCGCGCACGGGTGGGAAACGCCGCCGGCCCGTCTGGACGCGACGTCTGCTGCGGCGGTCGCCGAGACGCTGCAGGCGCTCACAGCACCATCCCGGCTGCTGATCCTGGCCCGATTGCGGGAGTCGCCCTGCACGGTCAGCGAGATCACCGCAGCCGTCGGAATGGAACAGTCGGCCGTCTCGCACCAACTGCGCCTGCTGCGCACCATGGGTCTGGTCACCAGCACACGCTCCGGACGCAACGTCACCTACGGCTTGTATGACCAGCACGTCGCCAGCCTGCTCGACGAGGCGGTATATCACGCCGAACACCTGCGCTTAGGCGCTCCGGACCGGCCCGCGGTCAGGGCGTAGCGTCGCGTTCATGGAACACCGTTCGAAGGTCCCCACTGCTCCTGCTGTGGCCGTCGGCCTCATCGGCGGGTTCGCCGCCGCGCGGTACAGCGGTCACCGCGAGCTCGGTGGCGTCGTGCTCGCCGGCGCAGGGGCGTGGTGTGCCCGGTCGTGGCTGCAGTCATCGGGTCCCGGCGTCATGGGCGTCCTGCTCGGTACGTACCTGGGCGCGTTCGGCGGATCGCACGGACTGGCCAAGAAGATCGGTGCGTGGCCGTCGGTCCTCACGGTTACGGCGGTCGCATCCGGCGCCGCCTACACGCTGGCCGACCGGACCGACACCTCGTTCTGACCGTGCTTTCGCGTGTTCTGCTCGAGGACGTCGGGTGGTTCGGGAGGGCTATTTCGCTGCGCGTTTCGCGGTCGTGTTGCGCCAGATGAGGCGGTGGACGCCGAGGTGGCGCGGGAGCGCGCGAAGACCAGGTATGTAGGGCACGAGGATGAACAGGAGGGTCAGCACAGCCATCAGGCCCCAGACCAGGGCGTCGGCGTTGCCGGAGGTGGAGAAGGGTTTCACCTGGTACCAGAAGGTGTAGAGCCACATCCACGGCTGGCCGGGGTAGTTGCCCGTTTCGTTCATCATTCCCCACTGATCACCGCCGAGGTGATCGACGCGGGCTTGCGCCTCGAGGTAGGAACCGTCGGTGAGCAGGAGCAGCGGTTTCGTCTCATTGCTGCCGTAGAAGGTGTCCGAGGTGGTGAGGACTCCTTCCAGACCGCCGCTGCTCGCCAAGTTCAGGAAGCGACCGGCCAGGACGGGCACTGGTCCGTAGCTGCCTGCTTTGACCTTGGCCGGATTCCCATCGGGCACCGCGGCGAGTGCGTCGGCATAAGCATTCGCCCACTTAGCTTCTTGGGCTGGGCTGGCACCCTGATATGTCGTCAGTGCCGCGGTCAGAGCGGCGTCACCGCTGACGGTGTGCAGCGGGGCGAGGACCAGGTCGCGGGCGCTGTCGATCGGGATCCGAACTCCGCCCCATCGCTGTAGGTGCAGGGGCCCCAGGTCCTGGCCCGGGCCGGCCTTGTTGTAAGGCGCCCCGTAGGTAGCGCTCGTACTGGTCCCGGCAAGTTCGGCGGTTGCGGTGGCGACGACATCGGCCGGCGCGGCGCGGGCCCAGGCCCGCAGCGAGACCGCTTTGCGGTCCGGAGAGGAGAACACCGCCGCGAGCAGGACGGTCAGGATCCCCATCACCACCAGGGCAACGACGAACTCTTTGACCAGGTCATACGGTCGGGTGGGGAACAGATGCGCGTCCGGTGTCGCGTCCCGAGTAGACCGGCGTACCCGGGTCGTCATCGGCCAGGCCCTACGGGCTGCGGCGCGCCGGTACTCGCTGCATCAGTTGACGGCGGTGCCGTGGGTTGCGAGTGCTCCTCGAGGGAGTCTTCTCGAGCCGCGTCTCCAGCCGAGGGAGGCTCGGCGTCGAACGGGGGAACGACTCCGTGCCGGCGCACGAGAATCACATGCAACATGATGAGGACGCCAACGACCAGCGGCAGCAGCATCACATGCCAGAGCAGCATCTGCCCGGTGTTCAGGACGTTGAACACCGCGCCGACGCCGACGGCATTGAGACCGTCCTTGGCCTGACCGGCTGTCCATTGCGAATCGAAGTTCGTCTGGGACAGATAGCCGGTGAAGGCCGTGCCGATCGAGGCGAGGAACGCGATCGCCCCGGTTACCCAGGTCAAGCCGCGATTGCCACGCCAAGCAGCCATGAAGAACTTGCCCCACAGGTGGATCACCATGCAGAAGAAGAACAGTTCGACGCTCCACAGGTGGGTGGAGTTGACGAAGTGACCGGTCGCGGACGTGTGCCACCAGGTCGCGCCTTTGAGCGTCAGCACCAATCCGGAGGCGATGACGTAGATGAAAGCCGCCAGCGACGCGACGCCGAAGACATAGATCCAGGATCGGACGTAGGCCGGTTGCCGATCCGGCAACAACTGCCCGGGCGGCACAGTGCGCGCCAGCCGGGTCCGCAACCGGACGGTCCAACTGCTCGAAGGACGCTCAGCGCTCGACATGTTCGACCTCGCCCTCGGCGTCAACGACGTCGTCGCCGTCATCGGAGTGAGGAAATTTCAGCACGACAGCGAGTGCGAACACGGCCGCCATCAGCAGGATCACGATGAGGTTTGCCAGCGAGATCTGGACGACGCCCCACTGAATGAAGTGCGCGTGGCCGTTCAGCAGCCCGCCCGCCGTGATCATCATGCGGACCGGACAAATGGGAGGGGAACCTGCATCGGAGGTCCAAAGGTGGTGACGTTTTCACCTGGGTGCCCGTCGCTGAGCTGATGCTCTACGAGCCGGCCTCGAGGGCCGAACCGATTCCGGGTGAGCTGCCTTGCAGCTACCGGGAAGTTACACCCATGGAGACCCTTCCGACGGGTACGAACGGCCCCGATCCCATAACGGGCCCGACCTAGCGGGCATGGTCGCTCAGGGTATTAACAACGTTCATCCGCGCGGGACGAGTGCGCCGCCGCGGCCGGTCGCGTCTAGTGGGCCGGGGTGGTCCGGTGTCGGCGTTCTCGCCTCAGCCGCTATCTCGGTTTCCCCACCCAGTCGTGGACCAGGTGGCTCCGTCGGCGGTGACGGCGAACCCCCAGTGCCCGGGTAGCTGCTCGAGCCAATCCCGTGCGCGGGCGCCCATGGCGAACGCGGCGGTGGCGTAGGCGTCGGCGTTGGCCAGGCGGGGACCGGCCACGGTAACGCTGGCGAGCGTGACCGGCGTGGCGCGGGTGTGCGGGTCGATGACGTGCTGTCCACGTTCGGCGGTTCCCGAGGTCGCGACCGCGAGGTCGACGCCGGCACCGGGACCGGCGACGATGCCGGCGAGCTGGCCGCTTCGGTGGGGGTGGGCGATGCCGATGCGCCACGGCTGGCCGGGCGCGGAGTGTCCGACGCATTGCACGTCCCCCCCGCCGTTGACGCAGTGATTGGTCGAGCCGGCCGCGGCCAGGATGTCGCTGGCTTGTTCGATGGCCCAACCCTTGACGTAGCCCGACGGGTCCAGCTCGCCATTCGCGTAGGCGGAGAAGTACCCGTCGGTGTTCTCGCGCAGCTGTTGACATCGGGCGAGCACGTCACGCATTTCGGGTGCACAGGCGTCGAGGGTGAGCTCCCCGCGGGCCAGACGGCTGAGTTGGCTGTCGGGTTGGAAGGTCGAGAAGGTCGAATCGATCCAGTGCAGCCGGCCCACTGCCTGCTCGATCGCCTCGCCGATCGTGTCGGCGATCGTGTCTTGGGTCGCGGCCTCGTCCCGGTCTGGTGGGCGGATGTCGAAGGAGAACACGGTTCCCATGCAGTGTTCGACACGCCGCTGGGGCCCGGGGCGGGTCGCGGTCACGTCAGTGCACTCCGGCCTTGTCCAACGCGCTCTGCAGGGACTGGTCATAGCCTTGGCTGGTGTAGCTGGCACCGGAGACCCCGTCGATCTGGGCGCTCTGCGCGCTCAGGGTCTGTTGCAGCAGGATCGGCGCGGCCTGGCT
>JBDTFN010000017.1:0-10623 GCA_039937915.1 Jatrophihabitans sp.
CGACTGGACGCCGACCGGCGTCTTCGGCCGCACGGTCCGGATGGGCGTGTTCGGCGTCGTCAGCGCACTGCTGACCCTCGGCGCGCACCGGATGGCCGGAGGCGCACCGCCACCGGTTTGGTCGGTCTTCACCGCGATGAGTGCCTTCGTGATCGTCGGCTGGTTCGCTTCTCGGCGCGAGCGCAGTGGAGTCCAACTCGGCGCGTTGGTCGGCGGCAGCCAACTCGCGGCGCACGGGTGGTTCGTACTCCCGGCGGTCCTCGCGCTGTTCCGTGCGCGCAGTGGCGCCCCGTCGGACTCTGCGCTCGTCGCCGCGCTGTTCTGCCACCACGGCGCCGTCGCGGTCAGCCCCGCCGACCTGGCGGCCGCGACCCGCGGCCTGGACCTGAGCTCGCTGCGCACCTCCGCCGTCGCTAGCGCTGCCGCTGCGCACGCCGGGACCGGTGGGATGGTCGGGCAACTGGCGTTGATGATGGCCGCCCACCTGGGTGCTGCCCTCGTGGTCGCATGGTGGCTGCGGGTCGGCGAACGCAGGGCGTGGTCCGTAGTCCGCCGTCTCGTGCGCGCCTGCACGCTGCGTTACTCGTTCCCTGTCCCGCACGCCGCGGCGCTCGTCGTCGTCGCCGGTCGCCTCGTCCTCACCCCGCGCCGCTGGTCCGGGGTGCTGTCCGGACGCGGACCACCGGTGCTCGGGCTCGCCCTGTCCCGCTGACCAGTAGGCAACATCTGTTCTGGTCGGCACCGTCCTGACCAGGACACGCTCGTCCCGGCTCGTCCCGGGCGCGTGATCCTTCCCGAACCGTCGAAGCGCCGGTCGCACTCGTGTGCCGCGCCTCCCGCCCGTCCGGAGTTGACCGACAATGTCCGCACCATCGCTGTCCCCACCCATCCGTACCCACCGCCGATCCGCGTGGGCCGTCATGCGGATCGCCGCTCTGAGCGTCGCACTGCTGTCCGCCGCGGCCTGTAGCTCCGCTGCGACCTCGGCGCCGTCGCCGAGCGCAACGGCCTTCCACGGCGACAAGTTGTCCCAGCCGATCGAGCTGAGCGCGCAGGCGAGCGCCGCCCGCTTCCGCGCCACGACCGGCGGCACCACGACGCTCGGCGCCTTGCAGCGCGGCAACCTCATGCTCGTGTACTTCGGCTACACCCACTGCCCCGACGTCTGCCCGACCACGATGGCCGACCTCGGCCAGGCCGTGCGGCAATTGCCGACTCAGGCCCAGACGCACACGCAGGTCGTGTTCGTCACCTCCGATCCCGCTCGGGACACGCCGGCGGTGATGACGTCGTGGCTGCACAACTTCGATTCCGGCCTGCTCCACCCGTTCGTCGGCCTCACCGCCTCGATCAAAGCAATCGACGCGGTCGCCACCTCCGTCGGCGTGCCGCTCGAAGCGCCGAGGAAAGAGGCCAACGGGACCATCACCGTCCAGCACGGCGCGGAGACCTTGGCCTTCATCGACGGCAAGGCCGGCGTGCTGTGGACCGGTGGAACGAACGTGGCGGACTACGTCCACGACCTCAACGTCCTCATTCGCCGGGTGGGCTCGCAATGAGCGCCGACCTGATCGAGTGGCCATGCCCGCTCGGACCGACAACGAGGCCGCCTCTACCAAGGAAGGTAAAAGCATGAACTGTCGACCGAACGTCCGGGTCGCGCTCGTGCTGCTCGCGACAGCGGCAGTCAGCCTGACGGCCTGTTCCAGTGACGGCGGCGCGGCCAAGAACGCGGCGCCCAGTTCGCAGGCGCCGGCGGGTACCGCGCACGCCGACCTCGGCGATCTGCACATCAGCGGCGGGTACATCCCGCAGCCCGCTTCACCGGACGTGGCGGCCGCCTACTTCACCGTCACCAACGACGGGTCGAGTGCCGACACGCTCACGAGGGTGACCACCGATGTCACCAGCAACGTCATGGCGATGGGCGAGTCAGACCACGACGGCGCCGGTTCGATGACCGACCTGTCACAGGTCGTCGTCCCCGCGCACGGCGCGTTCCGGTTCACTCCGCGCCACGCCCACCTGATGCTCCAGAAGCCGACTCGGCCGCTGAAG
The DNA here is from genome assembly GCA_039937915.1 of Jatrophihabitans sp. GTDB lineage: Bacteria > Actinomycetota > Actinomycetes > Mycobacteriales > Jatrophihabitantaceae > Jatrophihabitans. The sequence goes on from JBDTFN010000017.1 coordinate 2,059, forward strand.
GCCGGGCAGATGGTGAGCATGACCATCACCTTCACGCACGCGGGGACGGTGCGCCTCGATCTTCCCGTCGTTCCGATCAGTGGCCCGACCGGCACACAGGAGCCGATGCACGACATGGGCGGAATGAGCAGCGGGGGCTGACCGGTGAACTGGACGTTCCTCAGATCGGCGGCCACCTGCGCCCGCCGGCCGGCCGGGCACCTCGTAGTTCCCGCGGTGGCTGTGCTGGCGCTGGCGGGGTGCGGCAGCGGTGGGCACGCGGCGGCCGGAGGCGACTCGTTGCTGCGATTGCCGGTGCCTGCGCAGGTGACGGTATCGGTGCGGACACTGTCCGGGCTCGGGCCGGTGCTCGTCGACGGTCAGGGACGAACGCTGTACATGTTCCCGCCCGATGCCGGCAGCCGGGTCACCTGCACCGGTGGCTGCGCCGGCACCTGGCCTCCGCTGGTGATCGCGAAGGGCAAGAAACCCGCCGGCGGTGCCGGCGTGAACCGGGAGGTCCTCGCGACGCTGGCCGATCCGAATTCCGGGGCCCTGATCGTCACGTACGCCGGGTACCCGCTCTACCGCTACGCCGGCGACGTCACAGCCGGCACCGCGACGGGCCAGGCGTTGTTCAACAGCGGCGGCCCCTGGTACGTCCTGAACCCTGACGGTCAGCCCGTCACCACGGACCCGGACGGAGGGTCATGAGCGACACAAGCGGTGCGAATCCGCCCGAAGACGTTTTCGAGCACCCCACACCGACGTCGCGTCGACCGCTCCCGCGACGTGCGCTGTTGACGGGAGCGGCCGCCGCGGTCGGGCTCGCCGTCGGTGCCGGCGGGGTCCAGTTGGGACACGCGCTCTCGTCCGGGACGACGACCGTCCCCGGCGTCGGGCTCGCCTCGCCGGGTGAGGAACTGATGACCGAGCACGGGGTGCTCAAACGGATCCTGCTGGCCTATGACGCAGTGATCGAGCGGTTGGGCACCTCGCAGCGCATCGACACCGGTGTCGTAACCGACGCGGCCCAGATCGTCAACGACTACATCGAAGGTTTTCATGAGGGGCTCGAGGAGGCGTACGTGTTCCCGCAGGTCGCGGCGGCGGACGACTCACTGGCTCCGCTCGTGCGGACGCTGCTGGTCCAGCACGATCGCGGACGGCATCTCACCGCGCGGGTGCTGGCCGCTGCCGCCGGCGATCTGACCCAGTCGGCGCGGCGCACGTCGCTGCGTAGTGACCTGGCGGCGTTCGTCCGGATGTATGAGCCCCACGAGGCGCGAGAGGACACGGTCATCTATCCGGCCCTGCGGCGCGCCCAATCCGAACGCACCATCGGGCTGTTGGCTGAGCGTTTCGCCGACCTGCAGAACAAGCAATACGGCGACAATGCGCTGGACCAGATGCTGTCCCGAATAGTTGGCATCGAGCAGAAGTTGGGGATCGACGACCTCGAGAGTTTCACTCCTTCCGTACGCTGACCGTCGGCGGGTGACCCGACCGGTCCTGAGGACTTGGACAGAGGACACAGCGCACACTGGCCCGCGTCCTGTGTATTGGGCGGGAACGTGAGCACCTGACGATGTAGGCAACACTGAGGAGAGCGAGCAGACCGTGGCCGACGGCAACAAGAACCGTGCCCAGTCGAAGAAGCCCACCGTGGCCCAACAGCGGCAGTCCAGCGAACGTGCTGCGGCGGCGCGGGTGCGCATCGCGAAGGCGCAGGCCCGTCGGCGGATGTTCGTCGTCGGCGGCGCGGTCATTGGCGTGCTGGCCCTGATCGGCGTGCTCATCATCGTCAAGGTGGCCACCGGTGCTGGTGGCCCGAAGTCGGGCAAGAAGGCCGTCAAGGCCCAGAGCGCGCTGGTCCAGCAGGTGAGCTCGGTCCCGGTCGCGACCCTGGACAAGATCGGCGTCGGCAAGGCCCGCACAGGCCCATCCGCGATCAAGGCTCCGCCGCTGACCAAGAACGGCAAACCCGAGTTCCTCTACATCGGCGCCGAGTACTGCCCCTACTGCGCGGCCGAGCGGTGGGCCGTCGCGGTGGCGCTGTCCCGGTTCGGGACGCTGAGCGGTGTGAGCGAGACCGAATCTGCTTCGCAGGATGTGTTTCCCAGCACCGCCACGCTGAGCTTCCACGATGCGACCTACACCAGCGACTACCTCACGCTCACGGCGAAGGAGTTGCAGAGCAACCAGGTCGTCAACGGCCAGTACGCCCCGCTGGACAAGCTCAGCAAGGATGAGAGCGCGACGGTCAGCAAGTACAACGCGCCGCCCTACGTCGCGCAGGGTGGCGGGATCCCGTTCGTCGACATCGCCGGCAAGTACGTGAGCACCGGGGCCAGCTACGACCCGGGTGTGCTGAAGGACAAGACCCACTCCCAGATCGCGAAGGCGCTCTCGGACCCGGCCTCGCCGATCGCGCAGGCGGTCGACGGCACCGCGAACCTGTTCATCGCGGCCATCTGCGACGCGACCGGACAAAAGCCCGGCAACGTGTGTCAGGCACCCGGCGTCCAGGCGGCAGCGAAGAAGCTGAAGGGCTAGTCGTGACGCTCGATCAGCAGCGCCGGCTGCTCCCCAACGGTGCGCGTGCGGTCGCCCTGGTCAGCGCCGTGGCGGCGCTGGCAGTGTCGGTCTACCTGACGGTCGAGCATTACAGCCGGTCGATCGGCTTCGCCTGCCCGGAATCGGCCACGATCAACTGCGTCAAGGTCACCACCAGCAAGTACTCGGTTATCGCCGGGGTGCCGGTCGCACTGCTCGGCCTGTTGTTCTTCGTCGGCATGACCGTGCTGCTCGCACTGCCCGTTCGGAATCGATTCCGTGACCTGGCGGTACTCGCCGGGTCCGGTGTCGGTGTGCTGATGGTGCTCTGGCTCGTCTACGTCGAACTGTTCGAGGTCGACGCGATCTGCCTGTGGTGCACCGGCGTCCACGTCCTCACCATCATCATGTTCGGTGCCGTGCTCTGGTCCTTCCTTCCCAGTTTGGACGACGACAGGCCGGTGCGCTGACCCGCCCCGAGGGAATTACCGAAACGTTACGGCGAGGCGATTGTCTTGGGCCCGGGCCGACAGCCGGCTCCTAGTTCAAGGCGAAAGGCCGCCCATGACGCCGTACCTAAATCGTCGGAGATCCGGTGCGGCTGCGGCCGCCCTGCTGTGCGTGGCTGGCCTCGGCCTCGGCGGATGCAGCAGCAGCGGCAATTCCGGCCAGCCCGGCCCGGTCGCCAAACCCGGTGCCCCGGGCAAGGCCGCCGCGGTCGCTGGCGGCGGTGGGTCGATCCCTGGTCAACCCGACCTGAAATCGATCTGCCCGAAGCTACCGGTCGCCGACGCGCAGCCGCTGGTGCGGCCGAAGCTCACCGCGGCGGTCCCGGCCGACGGCGGCGGCGGTTGCACCTTCATCCTGCCCGGCAACGCCCCCAACGACAGCAACATCGACGTCAACATCGCGACGGGCAGTTATGCCGCGAGCCGGTACAAGGACGACCTGAACGGCACCTTCACCGTCGGCGATAAGACCATGGCCGTCGGTGGCAAGACCTCCCAGGCGCTGAGCGGCGTCGGCGACAAGGCGATCTGGGCCTCCACCGTCGGTTATCCCGGGGTATCGGCGTTGAAGGGTCAGGTGTACTGCAGCGTCAGCACGACCGACGACGGGACAAAGCTGGCCATCATCGGCTCGCCCACCAACCCGGTGGCCAACGGCACCCCGGCGCAGCAGAAGCAGTACGCAGAGCTGGAGGGCAAACTGTGCACCGATCTGTTCGCGGTGCTGCACTGAACAGTGCCCACACGGCGCGGATCAGAGCTCGAGTCGGTCGAGTACGGCCAGGACCGCGAACAGCGCGAGAGCAGCACCCGCCGCGATGAACAACGCCCCGGCGACGAAAGCGAAGGCGGACCCCGCGCCGCTGCTACGTAGCGAGCCGACGAGCACCAATGCGGTGGCCAGCATCAGCCCACCGACAGCCGCACCGGCGACGATGAGGAACGGGCGCCGAGGGGGTCGGTAGGGGGTCTCGTCCTCGAGGTAGTTCCGTCGACGGACCTTGCCGACCACCACCGCGACGACCGCCCCGACCGCCGCCCAAAGATCGACCAGGAAGAACGCCGCGACCGAGTCGCCGGCCCGGTGCCAGCCTGCGGACATGGTCGCCAATCCGACGACGACGGCGGTAGCCCCACCGGCGAGAGCGACTCTCGAGCGCCACTGCGCCGGCACGACGAAGAGCACCGCAACCACGACGGAGAACACCGCGGTGGTGTGACCGCTGGGCAGGCTGTTGTGGGTGGCTGGACTGATCTCGGCCAGTCCGAAATCCGGCCGGGGCAGCAGATACCGCTTCAGCACCCAGGTCGAGGCGTTGGCCGCGGCGACGATTCCCACCGCTACCAGCCCTGCCGAGCGGCGCAGGCGGGTCAGCGCGACGAGGGCGATGGCCGCGATGCCGGCCAGCAGCGAGGCCACTGACACGATGCCGAGGATCTGGTCGACACCGTTGGTCAGGCCGGACTGTGTGCGGATGGCCCCGCGCAGCGATGCGTCACCGAACAGTCGTCCGGGTTCGGTACGGACGGTCGCCCAGTACACGAGAGCGAACATCGCCAGCGCGAGCACCGCCAGGACGCCGGCCTGGACGATCGGGGTACGCCTGTCTCGTCGCCACATCCGATTCACCACGTCAGTGTCGTACCCGTTTCGCTTCGGTCGCGGGCAGCAGGGCACGGCACCTAAGGTTTGTGGTCTGGCGACGTTGGGTGATGTCGCAGGGATCGGAGTGCTGTCGTCGATGAAGCTGACCGTGCCGGTCCTCGCTGTCGGCGGGGCATCCCTCGCGACGCTGGTCGTTGTGGCAGGCGGCAAGTCGGGGACCGCGACCACGACACCACCGACCTCCTGGCTGGGTTTGCTGTCCGCCACCGGCTACCGGCCCGGCGGCCCGTGGCTGACGGGCGCCGTCGGGGCAGCCGGGCTGATACTTCTCGTGCTGTTGTGGGTGTACGCGATGAATGTGGTCGCTCACGGTGCCGTCAGCGAGCGGGCAGCGTGGCGGCTCGCGCTGGCGTGGGCAACGCCGTTCATCGTGGGTCCGCCCTTGGTGAGCAAGGACATCTACGCCTATGCCGCCAACGGTGTGATGCTGCAGAACGGACTGGACCCTTATCGATCCGGGGTGTCGGCGCTGAATGGGCTGCACACGGCGGCAGCCGCCCGCGCGCTGGCGGCGGTCGACCCGACCTGGCAGCGCACTCCGAGTCCGTACGGGCCGCTCTCCTCGGTGATCGAGCGCACGGCAGCTCAGATCGCCGGCGGCAACCCGGTGGTGACCGTCGTAGTGCTTCGTGTTGTCGCGGTGCTCGGGGTGGGTGCCCTCGTCTGGCTCTCCGCCTCGCTCGCCACTCGCAACCGTGCGCTGGTGGTCGTGGGGATCGGTCTCAACCCGCTCGTGCTCGTGCATGCGGTGTCCGGTGGGCACATCGAGGCCGTCATGGCTGCGTTGCTGGTCGCCGGCCTGGTCGCGGCCCGGTCGCGCCGGTGGATTCTGGCCGTGGTGCTGGTGTGCGCCGCAGGAGCGGTGAAGGCGCCGGTTTACGCCGCGCTACTTCCGATGCTGGTGGTGCATGCCAGGCAGCGGACGACATCCCGCTGGCGTCCGATTCTCCTGGACCTGCTCGTCGCTGCGCTCAGCACCGCGGTCTTCGTGCTGCTCGTGCCGAACGGGCTGGGCTGGTTGCACAACCTGAGCACGCCCACGAAGGGCACCTCGCCGAGGTCGATCCCGGTCGGGATCTACTCGGCGTTGCACCAGGTACTTCCCGCGGCATGGTCCGACGCGGTCACCACACTGGTCACCTTGGCGGCGTTGGCCGCGGCGGCGGGTGTGGTGGTCTGGCTCGCAGTCACGAGTGAGCGTCGACCACTCGAAGCCAGCGTCGGGCTCGGGCTGGTTGCACTTGCCGCGCTCGCACCCGTGTTCTACCCGTGGTACCTGTTGTGGGGACTCGGGTGCCTTTTGCCGGTTGCCACGCCCCAGGTACGGGATTGGCTCGTTGCCCTGTGCGCGGTGATCACCCTGACCGCGCTCAACGGTCTGCCGAGCTGGCTTGCACTGATCATCGACATCATTGCCGCAGTGGTAGGCGCATGGTGGCTTTATCACCGCCACGTGGTTCGGGCCGGCGTCGCGGCTGGCGATGCTCAGAGCCGATGTCCCGATCGAGAGCGGACCGGGACTGCCCAGCCGATTGAGTGACACGACGTCGTCGAGACGCCCGGGTCACTCGACGTCGAGCGCGCGGACGCGATCGGTCCAGCGGCGTGCCTCCTCGACGCGTCCCGAATCGCGCAGGAGTCGCGCGGCTCGCGCCAGAATCGCTGGACTGTACGGATCGAGCTCCGCCATCCGGCCGAGCGCGCTCACCGATTCGTCGACGTCGCCGGACTGTTCGGCGGCGTCGGTGATGATCCGGAGCAGTCCGAGCGTGCGCTGCTCCAATTCGTCGCGCCGGCGGATCACCCGCGGCAGGTAGGCGACTTCCGGCAGCAACTCGCCGCGGTAGAGGCTGAGCGCGGCTCGGGCGAGGGCGAGTCGATCGCGCGGCATGGCGTGGGTGACGCGATCGCAGGCCCGCTCGAACGTCGTGATGTCCAACTCGGTGCCGGGCGCGAGCGTCAGCAACTCGCCGTTGCGTACGACAAGGTCACCGGCCAGGCGTTTGAGGCGGGTCAGGACGTTGCGGATCCGGCGGCGTCCGAGCTCGGTGGTCACGTCCGGCCATAGCTCGTCGATAGCGACGTCCACGCTCACCGGACCTCGGTTGAGCGCAACGTGCACGAGGAGCAGGGCAGACCGACCGGCCGGCAACGTCACGGCGGTCGTGCCGAGCTCGATGACGAGCCCGCCGAAAAGCCGAACCCGAGCGTTCGCCGGCTGGACCTCGAGCGCCACGGCTGATCCGGCGGCGGCCGCGAGGGGAGCGATGCGACGTACGGCGTTGCCTGCAAGCCGGACGAGGACGTCAGGCAGCTCCTGCGTGGTCTCGGCAACGCGACCTGGGCCGACAAGCGTGGTGGCGGCGCTGAAGCACCGAACGGCGTCGTGGGTTGCTCCCTGCTCGTCGCCGGCGCGTAAGCGGGCGAGCGCGAGGTAGAGCCAGATGGTCCAGGCATCGCGCTGGGGGAACCAGTCCTCGTCCAAAACCTCGGTCAAGGTCGTTATCGCGACCACAGGATCGCCGCGGCGGGCGTTCAGCACGCCGGTGGCGAGCCAGGCGATGGACGGGTGGCCGGCAGCGTCGGCCCGCTCTTCCGCGCGTGCGAGGTAGCGGTCGGCCGCGGCAGTCTCGCCGACCCGTTCGGCAGCCAACGCTGCATCGGCGAGGAACTCGGCCCCGACGAGGTGCTCGAACCAGTCGCCGGGATGGCGTTCCGCGTCGGCCAACCATTCCAGGGTCGCCGCGGCGTCGCCGCGTTCGGACTCGAGCATTGCGGCGACCCAGGCCGCGTAGCCCAGGGACCGTTGATCCCCGGTCGAGGCGGCCTCGAGACGGACGTCGGCCAGGACGGGCATCGCGAGGTGGCCGAGGTGAGTCCGGACGTAGACGTCAGCGAGGTAAGTTCCTGTTCCCGCCCGGCGGGCATGACCGACCGGGAGCAAGGTGATGGCCTCATGGAGTCGACTCGCCGCGCGGACCTCCTCGCCCCGGTAGAAGTGCACGCTGTACCCGAGCGTCTGCAGGGCCTGGGAGCGCCACTCGTCACGGCCCAGTTCACGCGCTGCGCCGGCAGCCGACGACAGCGCCGCCTCCGCCGCCGCGACCGAGATCGGATCACCGCGCCACGCGAGCACCCGACCGAGGGCGTACGAGGAGCGAGCACGTGCCTCCCGAACAAAAACTGATTCCGAATCGCCGGCGGCCAGGCGTGGCTCCAACTCGGCGGCGGCGTGAGCGACCGCGTCCCCGCCGACGTCGCGGGCGAGGTCAACGATGCGCTCGGCCTCCAGCGCGAGGGTAAATGGCACTCGGATCGACTCGTCGAGGGAGAGCCGCTCAGCGCGTTCGAGCAGACGTGCGCGAAGCCGAATGCGGAGGGCAGCATCGCTCGCCCTCGCCAGTTCCAGCAAGACTTGCGGGCACTGAGCGAGGACGCGGTCAGGCAGGGCAGACACGAGTGCGACGAGTTCTGGAAGATCCCCGGCATCAGTTCGGGCGGCGAACGCGGCTGCCACGACCGCACACGCTTCATCGGCGCGACCGGCGGCAAGCAAGGCGTCGAGTCGGGAACCCAACTCGGCCGCCCGCTGGTCGGCGGAGATCGTGACGGGCTCGTGACTGGTCACGGCGTCCGAGCCGCGTGCCAGGCGAATTCCATCGCAACATCATGACCCGCGCGCGGAGTTCTTGCCTCATCGACGAAATCTGTCGGGAAGACAAGGGTCCCAGTGCCCCCGGCCAGAATCGAACTGGCGACGCCCGGCTTAGGAGTCCGGCGCTCTATCCCCTGAGCTACGAGGGCGGGGATGGTGCGGGCTTCAGGCTACCGGGGTGGCCGAACCGCTTCCGTGCC
>JBDTFN010000018.1:0-8549 GCA_039937915.1 Jatrophihabitans sp.
GGTGGGCTGATCGCATGTCCGGCACCGTTAGCTCAATTGGCAGAGCAGCTGGCTCTTAACCAGCGGGTTCGGGGTTCGAGTCCCTGACGGTGCACCACACATCACGCGCGGAAGCTCCCCATCGCGCACCGGCAGCAGGGACAGCGCATGGCCGATATGGTGCGCACCGTCGAGTCGCATCTGGTTCTGCGAGCCGACGGCCCCGCTCACCTCGCGCTCGAGATCGCCGTGGCCGATCACGCTCCAGGCACTGTCGAGGAGACCCTCACCATCGAGGTCGACGGCGCGCCCGTGCGGCCCACCGAACTCAGCGGCCCGGTCGGCGGCCGGATTCACGAACTGCACATCGACGCTGGTCGGATCACCGTTGACTACCGCGCGACCATCACCGGGCGGGCCGTCGCGCAGCGGGTCAGCGCCACCGAACGTCTGGAGTACCTGCGTCCTAGTCGCTACTCCGAGTCCGACCGGCTCAGCGCCGAGGCCCGGGCGCAGTTCGCCGGCATCGACCAACCGAGGGAGTTGCTCGATGCCGTGTCGTCGTGGGTCGGCGCGCGGCTGCAGTACGTACCGGGCAGCAGCGGACCCACCGACGGCGCGGTCGACACGCTGATCGCCCGCCGCGGCGTGTGCCGCGACTACGCCCACCTGACTGTCGCCCTGTTGCGTGCACTCGATGTGCCCGCGCGTCTTGTTGCGGTCTACGCTCCCGGCCTGGACCCGATGGACTTTCACGCCGTCATCGAGGCGGCGATCGAGGACCAGTGGCAGGTCGTGGACGCCACGCTCCTGGCGCCGCGTTCGAGCTTGCTGCGCATCTCGACCGGGCGCGATGCGGCAGATACCGCGTTCCTGTCCAACTACGGCGGCAACGTGGAACTGCTCGAGGTCGGCGTCCTGGCCTGGACCGAGGGCGCATTGCCGACCGACGACATCCTGGCGTTGGAGACGCTGGGCTGAGCTCAGGCCGTGAGCTCGGCGACGAGCGCCCGCAGCGCCTGCCCACGGTGACTGATCGCGTCCTTGGCCTCGCTAGGCAGTTCCGCGCTCGTAAGCTCGTGGCCGTCGGGAACGAAGATCGGGTCGTAGCCGAAGCCGTTGCCGCCGCGCTTTTCACGGATCAACCGGCCCGGCATGCGACCGTCGGTCAGAATCTCGACGCCCTCGGCGACGTAGGCGACCGAGCAGACGAACGACGCGGTGAGCCGTTCATCGGGGACGTCACGCAGTTGCGAGAGAACGAGTTGCAGGTTCGCCTCGTCGTCGCCGTGACCCCCGGCCCAGCGGGCCGACAGCACGCCAGGCATGTCGTTGAGCGCGTTCACGGCCAATCCGGAGTCATCGGCCACCGTCGGCAGGCCGGTGTTCCGGAAGCCTTCGCGGGCCTTGATGAGTGCATTCTCGGCGAAGGTGGCCCCGCTCTCGGGGACCTCCGCGTAGGGCTCGACGTCGTCCAGGCCCACGACCTCGACCGCCATCAGCGCCGACGCGAAGATCCGTCGCAGTTCCCCGAGCTTCTTCGCGTTTCGGCTGGCGAGCAGGACCCTCACGCGCCGAGCGCCTCCTGCTGCATGCGGGCAAGGTCGGCGCAGCCGGCAACCGCAAGATCGATCAATGCGTCCAACTCGTCGCGACGGAACGGCACGCCCTCGGCAGTCCCCTGTACCTCGACGAAGTCCCCGGTGCCGGTGACGACGACGTTCATGTCGGTCTCGGCGCGGACGTCCTCCTCATACATCAGGTCGAGGCGGGGTTCACCGTCGATGACCCCGACCGAGACGGCCGAGATCGAGTTGATCAGCGGTTCGGGCTGGGCCAGCGCGCCCTTGGCACGCAGCCACGACACCGCGTCGGCCAGCGCCACGTAGGCACCGGTGATCGCAGCGGTCCGCGTGCCGCCATCAGCCTGGATGACGTCACAGTCGATCGAGATGGAGTTCTCGCCCAGCGCGGACAGATCGATCGCCGCGCGCAGCGAGCGTCCGATCAGGCGCGAGATCTCGTGCGTCCGCCCACCGATCCTGCCCTTCACCGACTCGCGGTCGTTGCGGGTCAGCGTGGCCCGCGGGAGCATCGAGTACTCGGCGGTGACCCACCCCAGGCCGCTGCCCTTGCGCCAGCGCGGTACACCCTGCTGCACGGACGCCGCACACAGAACCTTGGTCTCGCCGAACTCGATGAGCGCAGATCCCTCGGCGTATTTCTGCCAGTCACGGGTAATGGTGACCGGTCGCAACTGGTCGGGGGCACGATCGTCGGGGCGAGGCATGTTCCGAGCCTATCGACGCGGTCCGACACTCCCCGATACGGTCGGCTCATGCCTGCTGGAGCACCGCCCACTGACGTCCTCGAACTCCTCGCGAAGCCGAACCCGGCGGTGATGGCGACCATCGCCGCGGATGGCCGCCCGGTCACCGTCGCGACCTGGTACCTGCTCGAGGCCGACGGGAGGATCCTGCTCGGTCTCGACGCGGCACGGGCCCGGCTGAACCACCTGCGCAACGATCCCCGCGTCTCGCTCACCGCGCTCGCCGAGAACGACTGGTATACCCACGTCAGCGTGCAGGGTCGCGTCGGCCCCATCGCCGAGGACGAAGGCCTGCGCGACATCGACCGCCTGGCGCAGCACTACACCGGGCACCCATACCCCAACCGTGACAACCCACGGGTCAGCGTCCATCTCACGATCGAGCGCTGGCACGGTTGGAACGCCGGCACCGCGATCGTCGACTGACCTTTGGGCCGGGTTCCTACACTCGGTAGGTGACCGAGACTGCCGACCGAAGCTTGCGGCAGGCCATCGCCATCTGGTCGGTCGGGCTGCTCACCTATATGCTGGCCGTCTTCCACCGATCCTCCCTCGCGGTCGCCGGTCTCGCGGCGAGCGACCGGTTCGGCATCAGCGCGGCGCAACTGGCCACCTTCACGATGCTGCAACTGCTCGTCTACGCCGGAATGCAGATCCCGGTCGGGCTGCTGGTGGACCGGTTCGGTCCACGCAACGTCCTCATTACCGGCGCGGTCGTGCTGACCCTCGCCCAGAGCGGTTTCGCGCTCGCCGACACCTACGTCTTGGCCCTGCTCGCACGGTTCTTCGTCGGTGTCGGCGATGCCATGACCTTCGTCTGCGTACTGCGACTGGTCAACACCTGGTTCGGGTCGCGCAGAATCCCGGTCATCACCCAGCTCACCGGCGTCATCGGTCAGGCCGGCGCAATCATCGCCGCCATCCCGATGACGCTCGCTCTCGCCCATTTCGGGTGGACGAAGGCCTACCTGCTGGCGGCCTCGCTCGGCATCGTGCTGGTCATCGCACTCGCGCTGGTCGTGCACGACGCCCCGGGGTCCCGATCCCTGCGTGGCCCGGCACTGTCCGCCGCCCAGATACGCACAAGCCTGGCTGAGTCGTGGGAGCACCCCGGCACCCGGCTCGGGTTCTGGATGCACTTCACCACCCAGTTCAGCGCTACGACGCTGGGATTGTTGTGGGGCTTTCCGTTCTTCGTCCGCGGCGAAGGACAGAGCAAGCAGACCGCCGCCCTGCTCCTGACGATCATGGTCATAGCGGTGATGAGTGCCGGACCGGTCCTGGGCTGGCGGATCACCGTGCGCCCCTGGCATCGATCGACCCTCGTGCTGCTTATCGTCGCCGCGATCGTTGCGGTATGGACGGTCGTGTTGTGCTGGCCCGGCAACGCACCGCTGTGGCTGTTGGTCGTGCTGGTCGTCGTCACCGGCGTGGGCGGACCCGCGTCCATGATCGGCTTCGACCTGGGCCGCACCTCGAATCCGGCCCACCGTCTGGCGAGTGCGACCGGCATCATCAACCAGGGCGGCTTCTACGCCAGCCTCGTGCTCGTCGTCGCGATCGGGTTGATCCTCGACTGGCGCAGCCCGGGCAACGGAAGTGACTACTCTGCGAGCGCGTTCCGATGGGCGATGAGCTTCCAGTACGTGCTCTGGGCTATTGGGCTGGTTCAGATCTGGCGCTATCGGCGTCGGGCTCGTGCCCGCTTGCTATCCGACGACCCAGGCCTGTGGGCGCAGATGTCCCGGCTGACGCCCACCGGCTGATCGGCACCGAACACAACGAGGCCCCGTTCCGGCCGGAGCCAGAACGGGGCTACACGTTGGTGGCAGGTTGACGCTATTCGCAACAATGTCGTTGACCCCCGGTCGACGGGCTGCGAAGCCTCAAACACGCATCGTCCCCCGATGATGCGAGGCCGGTTCACTCGTCCCCCGATGAGTGCCGAACTGCCTGAAACAAGTATCGCTCTCAACCACCTGGATGTCCAGACCCAGCGACGTTGCATACATCCACCTTGCTGGGCGTAACCCGCGCCGATCGGATTCGTTGCACGGCCTGCGCATAACGAAACCCCGCCGTTCACCCGGAAACGGGCAGCATGGAGGCATGCGCAGCGAGACGATCGAGATCCGAACCGGCGGGAATCCCCGTATCCATGACCTGACCGAAACGTGTGAGCGCTTCGTCGACGACGAGGCCGACGGGTTGCTCAGCGTGTTCGTCCCGCACGCCACCGCAGGCCTGGCGATCTTCGAGACCGGCGCGGGGAGCGAGGACGATCTGCTCCAGGCTCTGCTTCGGGTGTTGCCGATGGAGGTGCATTACCGGCACAGCCACGGCAGCCCCGGGCATGGTCGCGACCACGTGGCGCCGGTGTTCATCGCGCCGTCGATCACCGTGCCTGTGCTGGGCGGACGGATGCAGCTCGGGACGTGGCAGTCGGTGTGCCTGGTCGACACCAATGTCGACAACGACGTCCGGACGGTGCGGCTCAGCTTTCTGGCCGGGTGAGCTCAGATCCAGAACTCCGCACCGGGATGAGCGAGCTCGACGGGTCCGTGGAACGCCTCGGCAGCGTCGTCGGCGGCGTCCTGCTCGGAGTTCCACGGCGGGACGTGCGTGACGATCAGTCGCTCGACGCCGGCCTTGTCTGCGTGCTCGCCGGCCATCCGTCCGCTGAGGTGCAGGTCGGGAATGAGCTCCTCATCCCGTCCTACGGAGGCCTCGCACAGCAGGACGTCCGCACCCTGGGCCAGGTCGACGAGCGCCGCCGACTCGCCGGTGTCCGCGGAGTAGACCAGGGATCGGTCGCCACAGGTGATCCGGATGGCATTCGTCGGCGTCGGGTGATTCACGAGCGCGTACGACATCGCGAACGGACCCAGTTCGCTCTCGCTCGGGGTGGCGAAGGTGAACAGTTCGTGCAGGCTCAGCTTGCGGGTGAGCGGGTCGTACGCCGCCTCGAGACGGTCACGGGTTCCGGGTACCCCGATGAGCGGGATGCGCTTGTCCGGACCGCGCAGTCGGAACCCGTCGCCGCCGTAGCGCAAGGCGACGACGTAGGCCGTCAGATCGATGCAGTGGTCCGCGTGCAGGTGGGAGATGACGATCGCGTCGACGTCGGCGGGTTTGACGTAGCGCTGCAGCGCGCCGAACGCGCCGTGCCCGAGATCGACGAGCAGCCGGTACCCGTCGGACTCGACCAGATAGCCGGACGCGGGGGATCCCGGTCCCGGGATGCTGCCGGAGCAGCCGAGCACGGTCAGCTTCATCTACGACCTCCTGACCAGAAGACCCTACTCATTGCGCACCGCTGTTCGCAGCAGCGATCTCCGGCCCGAGGAAACGCTGACTCAACGCGACGAACGGCTCCTGCGGGCCGGTCGCGCGGAAGCGGTGTCGCGGCGCCGGGGCGTCGTCCGGGCGCAACAGATCGGCCGCGGTCAGCACCCGGTAAACGTCCTTGGCGGTCTCCTCCGCGCTCGATACGAGCGTCACCTGGTCACCCATCACCACCGACAGCAGCCCGGTCAGCAACGGGTAATGCGTGCACCCCAGTACGAGGGTGTCCACGCCGGCGGCGTTGAGCGGCGCAAGGTAGGACTCGGCGAGCCCGAGCAGTTGCCGCCCGCTCGTCACGCCATGCTCGACGAATTCGGCGAACTGAGGGCAGGCACTCACCGTCACCTCGATGTCCGGAGCCGCGCCGAAGGCGTCCTGGTACGCGCCACTGGTGACGGTGGCGACGGTACCGATGACCCCGACGCGTTTGTTCCGCGTCGCGGCAACCGCCCGCCGCACCGCGGGCAGGACGACCTCCACAACCGGTACGTCATAGCGCTCGCGCGCATCGCGCAGGCAGGCCGCGCTGGCGCTGTTGCACGCGATGACCAGCGCCTTCACCCCGCTGTCCACGAGTTCGTCCATGACCTCGAGGGCGTACGAGCGCACCTGCGCGATCGGTTTCGGGCCGTACGGGCTGTTCGCGGTGTCGCCGACGTAGTACAGCGACTCGTGCGGCAACTGGTCCAGCACTGCGCGCGCCACGGTCAGCCCGCCCACCCCGGAATCCATCATTCCGATCGGAGCGTCGACGCCACTCACACGGCACGTCCGAACAACGCCGTCTGTCCTTTGGTCCGGTGCAGCAGCGCCGCAGCGCCCACGCCGGCGGCGAACCCGCACGCGTGGGCCTGCCAGGAGACCTGGTGCGACGCTGTCGGCAGCACTCCGAACAGCAGTGTTCCGAAGAAGAAGAGCACCACGATGGCGATCAGGACCCACTTCACCTCGCGGGAGAACAGCGCGCGGGCGAGCAGGTAGCCGAGCCAGCCGAAGATCAGACCGCTTGCGCCGACGATGTTCTCGTTGCCCGGCGCCACGAGCCAGGTCAGGAGCCCGCCGCCGAGAACGACTAGCGCGGTGACGACGAGCCAGGTCCGCAACCCGGCCAGCAACAGCACCCAACCGATCAGGATCAGGGGCAGCGTGTTGGAGTAGAGGTGGTTCCAGTCAGCGTGCAGGAACGGCATGGTCACGATGCCGATCAACCCGGCCAGGTGCCGGGGCTGTAGACCGTGCTCATTGATCCGGTGCGCCGAATTCACCACCTGAACGATCCAGAGCAGAGCGGCGACGCCCACCATGACGATGATCGCGCCGAACCACGACGATGGGTCCAGAGCAGGTTCGGCGGACGCGCGGTCGCGCCGGAACGGCAGCCGGGAGGAGGTCACTTTGCCAGGGTAGGGGCAGCGGTCGCGGTCGCTAGCCGACTGCGCGCACCGTCACCGTGTGCAGACCGGTGGCACCGGATGGGAAGACGTCGCGGCTCTTGGTGTCCTGCAGGTTCCCGGCGGCGTCGGTCGCCCGCACCGTGAGGCGGTACTGGCCAGACTTCGGCGGCGTCCACGGCAACACCCACTGCCGCCAGGTGTCACTTGACGGGACCCGGGCCAGGCGGGCGGATCGCCACGGATCGTCGTTCACCCGGACCTCGACCTTGGAGATCCCGACGTGCTGGTCCCAGGCCACGCCCGCGATCGTGGTGGTCTGCCCGACGGTCACCGCGCCGCTGGACGTCGGTCGGTCGATCCGCGACAGCATCTTGACCGGGGTTTTCGCCGCCCAGCCGCCCTGGACCCAGTACGGCTGGTTCGCGGCGTAGGTCGTCGCCTCGATGTCGACGACCCACTTGCACGCCGAGACGTAGCCGTAGAGACCGGGCACGACGACCCGTGCCGGGAAGCCGTGCTCGAGCGGCAGCGGCTGACCATTCATGCCGACCGCGAGCAGTGCCGCCCGGCCGTCCATCACCACAGCGGTAGGTGCGCCTAGGGTCATGCCGTCCTCGGAGGTCAGGACCAACTGATCGCTCTCTGCGCGCAGACCGGCCTCCCGCAGCAGGTCCGCGAGCAGCGCGCCGCGCCACAGCGAGTTGCTCACCAACTCCCCCCCGACGGGGTTGGAGACGCAGCACAAAGTGATCCAACGATCGACCAGCGGACGCTTCAGCAGGTCGTCGTAGGAGATCGTGATCGGCCGGTCGACCATGCCGTGGATCCGCAGCCGCCAGTCCTTCGGCGAGATCTGCGGAACGGTCAGCGCGGTGTCGATGCGGTAGAAGTTCCCATTCGGCGTCCGCCACGGCACCGGACTCTTGCCCAGATCGGCGCCGAGCGGAACGGTCTGGGCGACGCCGTCCGCCCGCGCGGGCGGCAGCACGATCTTGGCCCGAGCATCGGCGACGTCGAACCGGGCGTGCTGGATCTCGCGCCCGACGAAGCCGGTCGCCGCGGCGACCACGACGGCGGCCCCTGCCCCCTGGAGGAAGACGCGCCGGTCGGCGTGCGGACGACCGGGTGACCCGGTCCCCTGTGCGGTCTCACCAAACCTGGCGAATCGGACAAGCAGCACGAGCGCCCCGGCCGAGACCACACCACCGCCGAGTGTCGGGACGACATCGCTGACCCGGCTCGCATTGGCGGTCAACGCGCAGTAGCTGCCGAAGGCGGTGAGGACGGCGACGCCGATCAACCCACGACGAAGTCCGACGAGGGCGGCCGAACCGATCATCGCTCCGAACACGGCCAGCAGGACGTAGATCCCGATCAGCAGCAGCGGCTTGTCGTCGGTCCCGGCCGAGTCGATCGCGGTGCTCTTGACCGGCTGCGGCGTCAAGGTGATGAGGCGGTTGCCCACCGCGATGACCGGCGCAGCCGCCGGACGGACGAAAGCC
>JBDTFN010000019.1:0-3902 GCA_039937915.1 Jatrophihabitans sp.
ACGCCATCGGGTACCAGCCGCAGTACCTCGCCGGCTACTCCGCGCTGCGCTACGACGTCGACCCCGACACCGGTCTGGGGCTCGCACGGGCGGAGATGGAGAACCAGATCCGCAGCGACTGCAAGCGAGACATCGGCGGTGACGAGCAGCGCGTGTCGACCATGGACGTCCAATACCGGGCGAACATGTTCAAGCTGATGCTGCTGCCGCTGTGGATCGCGTCCTACCTGTTCGCCGGGCAGACCTTCCAGGTGCTGGTGAACGCCAACACCGGTGAGGTCGAAGGAGACCGGCCGTACAGCAAACTCAAGATCGCGTTCGCGGCGATGGGCGCGCTGATCATCATCGCTGCGATCATCGCCTGGGTCATCCTGTCCAAGAGCAAATCCTCCAGATAGCGCACGCCTTCCGGTGTCCGAGGTCATCGGTACCGTCGGACTCATGTGTGGGCGCTACGTGTCGGTCCGATCGGACGAGGACCTGACCGACGAGTTCGAGGCGATCGACGCCACCGACGGGTTGTGGCCCGAGGGTGACTTCAACATCGCACCGACCAAGCCGGTACGCGCCGTGGTGAACCGCCCGCTGCGCGCCGCCGACGGCACGGCTGCAGCCGGCGCGACCAGGCAATTGCGCGTGCTGTCCTGGGGGTTGGTCCCGTCCTGGTCGAAGGACCGCAAGACGCAAGGACGCATGTTCAACGCCCGCTCGGAGAGCGTGGCGAAGACGAACGCCTTTCGCAAGGCCTACGCGACCCGACGCTGTCTCGTGCCGGCCGACGGTTGGTACGAGTGGCGCCAGGTCGACACCCCGGACGGTGTCCGCAAGCAGCCGACCTACATGGTGCCGACCGACGGTCACTGTCTCGCCTTCGCCGGGCTGTACGAGTTCTGGAGCGACCGCTCCGCCGGCCCGGAGGCCCCGACGATCACCACCTGCACGATTCTCACCGCGGCGTCGAGCGGCGTGCTGGCCGAGATCCACGACCGGATGCCGCTCGTCCTCCCGCGCGGTGCATGGGATCGTTGGCTGGACCCTGCGGTGGACGACCCGGCCGATCTGCTGGCGCCCTGGGACGAGGCGTCAGGTGAGCAGCTGGAACTGCGTCAGGTCCCGACCCTGGTAAACAAGGTGGACCACAACGGGCCCGATCTGATCGCCCCGGCCGAACCCGAGGCCGAGCCACAGCGGTTGTTCTGATGCGGCTCGACATCGTCACTGCGCACGGGGACGGTTACGTCGACCTGGACCGACCGCGGCACGCGTCCGGCCTGCTCGTTCTGACCCACGGCGCGGGCGGGGGAGTCGAGGCGCTCGACCTGGTGGCGATCCGCGACGCAGCCGTGGCTGCGGGAATCGCCGTCGCCCGGGTGACCCAGTCCTACCGGGCGGCGGGGCGTCGATCGCCGCCCGTCCCGGCGAAGCAGGACGAGAGCTGGCTGGAGATCGTCCCCGCGCTGCGACGTCGTCGCGGCTTCGGAGCGCTTCCACTCATCGTCGGCGGACGCTCCAACGGTGCTCGGGTCGCCTGCCGGACCGCGCTGACGGCCGGCGCGTCAGGTGTCGTGGCGTTGGCCTTCCCGCTGCATCCGCCCGGCAGGCCGGAGAAGTCCAGGCTTGATGAACTCGATGGCGCCGGGGTGCCCACCCTCGTCGTCCAGGGCGACCGCGATCCGTTCGGGATGCCGCCGAAGGGCGCCGGTCGCGCGATCGTGGTCGTCCCCGGTGGAGACCACTCGCCTAAGCGAGACCCTGTGAGCGTGGCCAGCGCGGTGCTGGCCTTCGTGACAACCCTGATCGACAGTGCCAGGGTCGGGGAATGACCTTCGGAGCCGAACAGTTTCGCGCCGCGCGCAATTTCCTTCTCGACCACAGCACCGACTACGACACCGCGTGCGCCGAATTCGAATGGCCGCGTCCAGAGCACTTCAACTTCGCCATTGACTGGTTCGACGGCGTGCTTGCCGCCGAGCACCCGCACCGGGCCGCGCTGCGGCTCATCGAGGCCGACGGGACCGACGCGTCGTACACCTTCGGTGAGCTGTCCGCCCGCTCGGATCAACTGGCCGGCTGGCTTCGAGGGCAGGGGATCCGTCGCGGTACCCGCCTGCTGGTGTTGCTCGGCAACCAGATCGAGCTCTGGGAGACGACGCTCGCCGCGATCAAGATCGGAGCGGTGCTCATACCGGCCACCACACTGCTGACTGAATCCGACCTGCGCGACCGGATCGACCGCGGGCACGTCGGCGCGGTCATCGCCCGCAGCGAACTCGCACCATCGTTCGAGGCCGTCCACGGCTCGTACCTGCGCATCGCTGTCGGCGACCCGGTGCAGGGCTGGGTTCGCTACGCCGACAGCTACGAGAGCCTGGACGATTTCCAGGCCGACGAGCCGACGCCCGCGCAGGACCCGCTGCTGCTGTACTTCACGTCCGGGACGACGGCCCTGCCGAAGCTGGTCGAGCACACCCACGTCAGCTATCCGATCGGGCACCTGTCGACGATGTACTGGATCGGGCTGCGTCCAGGCGATGTCCACCTGAACGTCTCCAGCCCGGGTTGGGCCAAGCACGCCTGGTCGTGCGTGTTCGCGCCGTGGATCGCCGGGGCCACGATCTGCCTCTACAACTACGAGCGCTTCGACGCCGCGGCGATGTTGGACACGCTGCGCGACGCGAAGGTGACCACGTTCTGCGCGCCGCCGACGGTGTGGCGGCTGCTGATCCAACAGGACCTGGCGGCCTGGAAGGACGACCTGTCGCTGCGTGAACTCGTCGGGGCGGGTGAGCCCCTGAACCCCGAGGTGATCGAGGCGGTCCAGCGGGGACTCGGCATCACCATCCGCGACGGCTTCGGCCAGACCGAGACGACGCTGCAGGTCGGCAACCCGCCCGGGCAGCCGTTGAAGCTCGGCTCGATGGGCCGCCCCATGCCGGGGTTCACGATCACCCTGGTCGACCCGGTCAGTGGTGAGGTCGCCGACGAGGGTGAGATCTGCGTCGAGTGCGACCCGCGTCCGGTAGGACTGATGGTCGGCTATCAGGGCGACGACAACCGCAACGCCGACGCCTTCGCCGGAGGTCGCTACCACACCGGCGATGTCGCGAGCCGGGACGACGACGGCTACATCACCTACGTCGGCCGAGCCGACGATGTGTTCAAGGCCAGCGACTACCGGATCAGTCCGTTCGAGTTGGAGAGCGTGCTGATCGAACATCCGGCGGTGGCCGAGGCGGCCATCGTTCCGGCGCCGGACGAGGTCCGGCTCGCGGTGCCGAAGGCGTACGTCGTTCTGGTCGCGGGACGGGAACCGAGCAAGGAGCTTGCTGGCGAAATACTCGCGTTCTGCCGTGAGCACCTAGCCCCATACAAGCGGATCCGGCGCCTCGAGTTTGCCGAGCTGCCCAAGACGATCAGTGGCAAGATCCGCCGTGTCGAGTTGCGCAACGCCGAGACCGCGCGCGGGGAGACGCGCGCGGCGGGCGAGTACCGCGAGGAGGACTTCCGCTGATGTCGTTCAGCCGGTGGCTGGTCAGCTCGCGATAGCGGCCGTGCTGCCCGAGGTCGCCCGGATCAGGTCTGCCGGGGTGAGTTCGACCTGTAGGCCGCGTTTACCGGCCGAGACGAAGACGGTGTCGAACAGTTCGACGGTCTCATCCAGCACCACCGGCAGCGGACTCTTCTGGCCGACGGGGGAGATCCCACCGACCACGTAGCCGGTGGCCCGCGCAGCCACGGCCGGGTCGGCCATCTCGGCCCGCTTTGCCCCCAGCGCAGCCGCGAACGCCTTCAGGTCGAGGCGTCCCGCGACGGGGACGACGGCGCAGGCCAGCTTTCCGTCTACCGCGGCGATCAGGGTCTTGAAGATCTGCTCGGCGTCGATGCCCAGCGCCGCGGCCGCC
>JBDTFN010000020.1:0-4294 GCA_039937915.1 Jatrophihabitans sp.
GCGGCGGGGTCCATCCCGTCGAGCTGGCAGCCGGAGTGCGGCGCAGTTTCGGCGCTGTGCCCGCGCGTGAGCCGTCGTCGCCCTCGTCGACGACGTCGTCGCCCGGGCTCACAATCCCGATTCGGCCGTGCGCACCAGGATCGCGCGGCAGTTGTCGCAGCGGACTATCGTCTCGGGGTCGGCCTTGCGGACCGCGCCGAGGTCGCTACCCGACAGTTCGATCCGGCATCCGGAGCACTGGCGCTGGCGGAGCAGTGCCGCGCCGTTGCCGCCGTGTGCACGGGCCTTCTCGTACAGCGCGAGCAACTCCGACGGAATGCTCTCGGCGAGCGCGGCGCGCTGCGGGGTGCGCTCGGCAGCAGCGGCATCGATCTCGGCGAACGCGGCGTCCCGCTTCGCCTCGAGTTCGGCGCGCTCGGCCTGAATCGCGTCGTGCCGCGCCGTCGCGTCGGTCAGCGTCGTCGCGGCGTCCTCGGCCCGTTCCATCACGTCGAGCAACTCGTCCTCGAGCGTCGACTGCCGACGGGCGAGCGTGACGATCTCGTGCTGGATGCTCTCGAGCTCGCGCGAAGGAAGACCACCGGCCTGCATCCGCGCCTCGTCGCGCGCAGCACGGGTGCGGACCGCGTCGACGTCGTTCTCGAGTCGACGCTGCTCCAGTTCGATGTCGGCGACCTCGGTCTGAGCGTCGATCACCTCGTTGTGGACGGCCTCCGCGTTCTTATTTCGCTCGGCGATGGCGGCAAGTTCGGGCAGCGTGCGGCGGCGGTGCGCCAACTGCGACAGGTTGGTGTCAGCGGCCTGCAGGTCGAGCAACCTGGCCTGCGTGGCGGAATCGGCGTTCACGTGCGGATCTGGCTCCCCTACTGGTCGGGCCGGGTGGAGGCCGCGTGCATCGTCCACGGGTCGGTGACGATCGTGGACACCCGGACGTCCACCGTAGTGCCGAAGCGCTCCCGCAGGGACACGCCGAGTTCGTCGAGCCACGGGGACTCGGTCGCCCAGTGCGCGGCGTCGATCATCGCCATTCCGTCCCCACCCCGTTCAGTCACTGCTTCGACGACCGGATGATGCTTCAGATCGGCCGTCAGAAACACGTCGGCACCGGCGCGGCGAGCCTGCTCGGTGTAGCCGCCGCCGGAGCCCCCGCACACCGCGACCCGTCGCAGCAACCGGCCTGGATCACCCGCGGCGCGGACGCCCCAAGCAGTAGACGGCAGGACCTGTGCTGCGTGTCGGGTGAACTCCGCGAGCGTCACCGGTTGCGCAAGTTCCCCCACCCGGCCCGTCCCTCGACGGCTGGTCAGCGACGCCATGGGAAGCAGATCGAAGGCGGGCTCCTCGTAGGGATGCGCCGTGCGTAGCGCCGCCACCACGGCATCGCGGGCCGTACGGGCGACGACCATCTCGACACGCGTCTCAGGCACCCGCTCGATGAGGCCGATCTCGCCGAGGCTCGGACTGGCGCCGATGAGCGGACGGAAGGTCCCCTCACCCTCGGACATCCATGCGCAGCGGTCATAGTCGCCCAACCGTCCGGCGCCGGCCGAGGCCAGGGCATCCACTACCTGATCCCGGTCGGCGTGCGGGACGAACACCACGAGCTTGTCCAGTGCCTCTTCGGTGTCCGGGACGAGCGGACGTAGGTCGGTCAACCCGAGGCGACGCGCCAAGGCGTCGGACACCCCTGGCCGAGCGACGTCGGCGTTGGTGTGGGCGACGAAATGTGCCGTTCCGGCCCGGATCATCCGGTGTACGAGCGCGCCCTTGGGGTCGTCGGCGGGGACGCCGTGCACCCCGGTCAGCAGCAAAGGGTGGTGTGTGATCAGCAACTCGGCGCCGGCCTCGATCGCCTCGTCCACGGTGGACGGGACAGCGTCGACGGCGAGCAGGACCCGCTCGACCCGCTCGGTCGGATCCCCGCACACCAGGCCGACCGCGTCCCAGGACTCGGCCCAGCGCGGGTCGAACCACTCGTCCAAGGCCGCGACGACCTCGCGAAGGCGTACCACGCCTGGGAACCTACCGTGGCCCGCTGCGCACAGCTTGAACGCGTAACGTTGGGGCCTCGCAGGCAACGGAGGAACTCGATGGTGTTTTTCGGAGGCATGCTCGGTCTGATCGCTCTGGCCGTATGGGTCTTCTGCATCATCGACGCGGTCACCACACCGGCCGATCAGGTACGCACTCTGCCCAAGCTCGTATGGATTGTCGTCGTGGTTCTGCTCGTCGACATCGGCTCCATCGCCTGGCTGCTCGCCGGACGGCCGTGGGCGCAGCCAGCGGCCCAGCGCGCGTCCGGTGCTCCCCGATCACCGGGTAGCGCCTTCGGCGGCGGCACGGCAGGCGGCGCCCGTCCGTCGAGTTTCGGGATGTCCGTGCGCAAGCCGGCCCGCCGCCCGAGCAATCCTGATGACGACGAGGAGTTCCTGGCCGCCCTGACTCAACGAGTCAGCGAACAGCGGCGACAGGCGGACGGGACCGACGACAAGCCCGATGACCCTGCACCGACCAGCTGATCGACGCAGGGATTGCGCGCTGGCGTCACCGGACCTCCCGCGCTGGGGACGCAGATGAGCGACGAGCAGACATCCGCGGTGCGACGACGCGAGACGATCATTGCCGGGCACCGCATGTCCTACCTCGAGGCCGGCCCCGCTGACGGTGCCCCGATGGTGCTCGTCCACGGTCTGCTCTCCGACGCCACAACCTGGACGCGCGCACTGCCCGGGCTCGCAGCGCAGGGTTTGCACGTCATCGCTCCGGACCTACTCGGCCACGGCGAATCGGACAAGCCGGCTGGGGCGCAGTACTCGCTGGAGGGCTTTGCCGCCACCGTCACCGCACTGATGGATCGCCTGGACCTCGATCGCGTCACGATGGGTGGCCATTCGCTCGGCGGCGGGACGGCGATCGCGATGTCCTACCTGCATCCGGAACGGGTACGCGACCTGGTCCTGGTGGCCAGCGGCGGATTCGGCACCGATCTGCACCCCGTGCTGCGCGGCGCGACGTTGCCCGGCGTACGCCCCCTGCTCCGTTTCGCCTTCCGACCACGAGTCAGCCGCGTGCTCGCCAATGAACAACTGCATCGAACCATCCGGCTGCGTCCCGAAGCGGTCGAGAACCTTGCCCGGATGGGCCGCGGCATCAGTACCGAGGACGGCCGGGAGGCGTTTTTCGCGACGTTGCGGGAGAACATCGACCGCGGCGGCCAACGCGGCTCGATGGTCGAGATGGGCTTCGTCAACCCGGACCTGCCGACCCTGCTCGTGTGGTCCGAACGGGACCCGATCATTCCCGAGTCCCATGCCGAGGTCGCCCGCCGATTCCTTCAGCATGCGCAGTTGGTCACCGTTCCCGGGGTCAGCCACGAACCACACCGTCGACACCCCGAGCGCTTCGTCAGCGCGGTCGCCGAGTTCCTCGGCAACGATCCCGCAGCTACGCCAGATGCTCGGGCCGGCAGTTCTACGGCGTAATGACCTTGGTCGACGGGTACACCTGCAGCATCGTCGACCGACACGGCGGGAGGCACACTCCCCGATGCGATCCCGATCCGGACGAGGTGGCGGCACATGACGGCACAGGCAGACGGCTCCCCGCGTCGCGTCTGGGTCACCGGGAGACAGGACGTCGGCGAGGTGATCGACCCCGGCAAGGTGATCGGACATCGTCCGAGCCTCCTTTGCGTCGGCGTGCACTTCCCGCTGACCGGCGAGGTCGTCTACTTCGACGCCTCCCGTGTCGTGGACGTCGACGCCCCTTACTGAGCCGACGGCCTGTACCGAGTCGCCACTACCTCCTACTCGCCACGAACGATCGATGACACGCCGTTGTGAATCGACTTTTTTGTGCCCAAACCTTGTGCATCCCTGGTGCCTGTGTGACGGTTGGTGCAGTTGAGACATAAGTAGTCGCGCACATCGACGTCGTGCGATCCGACGCGAGACCTCGCCGGACGGGGCCCGCTGCCGAAAGGTTCCTCGACGATGGGCATCGATTACCGACCTGGGTCCGCCGCGCCGTTTTTCGCTGAATGGACCGAGGAGAACGATTCCCGACCGGGCCTCGCCCGACGCCTGAAGGAGAAGCGGCCGACCAAGAACTGGGGCGTCGCGGCCGCCACGGCCACCCTCATCGGCGTGCTGGCGTCCGGCGTCGTTTCGCCGGGCACGTCGGCGTCGGCAGACCCGTCGTCCAACGACTGGTACCGACTGCGGATGTGCGAGTCGTCGAACAACTACTCCATCAATACCGGCAATGCGCATTACGGCGCGTACCAGTTCGATGT
>JBDTFN010000021.1:0-6635 GCA_039937915.1 Jatrophihabitans sp.
CCGAAGGCCGGGGAGAGCGTGGCCAACTTCTCGGCGGTGGAGTCAGCGCGCAGGTTCTGATCGCGGGACAGCCCCAGGAACCCGGTGATCAGGTCGTCCTGGAACCCCCGGTCGTAGGACGCGGCCAGGTTGTGGTGCGAGGCGGCGGCCAGTTCGTCCTGGGCCTCACGGGTGATGCCCCACTCCTTCGTCGTGACGGCCTGGTGCTCGCCCATCGACAGCCCGGTGCGCGGCTCGGAGTTCTGCGGGATGGTCGGGACGAGCTGGGTCGGCCGGATGCCGGCCAGCGCCTTGAGTCGTGCTCCGGCGGACTTGGCCCGGTTCGCCGCGAGAAGTACCTGACGCAGGTCCTCGTTCAGGGCGATCGGGGCATCGGAGGTGGTGTCGACGCCGGCCGCGATCGCCGAGTCGATCTGGCCGAGCGCGATCTTGTTCGCGGTGAGGATGACCGTCTCCAGGCCGGTCCCGCAGGCCTGCTGGACGTCGTAGGCCGGGGTGTTCGGCGACAGCCGGGAGCCGAGTACGGACTCCCGGGTCAGGTTGAAGTCACGGCTGTGCTTCAGAACGGCGCCCGCGGCGACCTCGCCGACCCGCTCGTCCTGCAGACCGAACCGGGCGACGAGACCGTCGATCGTGGCGGTCAGCATGTCCTGGTTCGAGGCGTGGGAGTAGGTGCTGTTCGAGCGGGCGAACGGGATTCGGTTGCCACCGAGGATGGCGGCACGGCGAGTCGACACAAAGATCCTCTCGATAAACTGCATTAGACGCAGGGTATCGGGTACTTTGGGTCCGGTGAAGACGCCTGTGTCGCGGGTAACCGACAAAGTGTCCGGCGTCGTCGCCGGAACCGTCTCCGGCGCGGCCGGCCAGGTCGTCCACGTCGCCAAGACGGCACGGGACGTGACCCGCGAGGTCACCCGTGACGTGACACGTGCCGACGGGCGCAGTTCCCGCTGGACCGAGCACCGCGCCGCCCGCCGCGAGGAACTCATCGACGCCGCGGTCGCGGCGGTCACCGAGTTCGGCACCGACGTGGGCATGGATCAGATCGCGGCGGCGGCCCACACCAGCAAACCGGTGATCTACCGCTACTTCGCCGACAAGACCGAGTTGTACCGCGCGGTGGGGGACCGGGTGGTGGCCCGGACCATCGCGGCCCTGCAGGCCGTGCGGATCGAGGAGTCCGACCCTCGCGCGGTCCTGCACAGGACGATCGACGCCTACCTCGAACTCCTCGAGGACAACCCTCTGCTGTTCCGGTTCGTCACCCAGAACCGGCTGCTCGCCCAGCCCGGCCCCGGCGAGTCCACCCCGGCGCAGTTCAGCGGCACGGTGAGCGCGGCGCTGACCGAGTCCCTCGGCGAGCAGTTGCGCTCATGCGGACTCGACCCGACCGGTGCCACTCCGTGGGGCGAGGCTGCGGTCGGGTTCATCCGCGCGGCCGGTCTGTGGTGGATCGACCACCCCAACGAGATGACCCGGCCGATCCTGACCGGCTACCTCACCGATCTGCTGTGGAGCGGCGCGGCCAGCCTGTTCCGGGCCGACTCGCGGACCGGCTCATGAGTTCCTCGACGCCCCCGCCGCCCCCGGATCAGTCGGTCATCCGCGCGACGCTGGACGGTCGCTGGGCGCAGGTCCGCGAGCAGGCCCGCGAACTGGCCACGGATCCCCGATTCGCCGTCGCCTACGGCGAGGACACCGAGACCCAGCGCGAACGCGTCCTGGAACGGTTGGCCGCGCTCGCCGAGACCGGCTACTCCAAGCGGGGCTTCCCGACCCGTTACGGCGGGACCAACGACATCGGCGGGTCCATCACCGGCTTCGAGATGCTCGCCATGGGGGACTTGTCGCTGCTGGTGAAGTCCGGCGTCCAGTGGGGCCTGTTCGGCGGGGCGATCCTGCACCTCGGCACGGAACGACACCACGCCAAGTACCTCGCCGACATCATCACCCTCGAGCTGATCGGGTGCTTCGGCATGACCGAGACCGGTCACGGCTCGGACGTCGCGAACATCAGGACAACCGCGGTGTTCGACCTGGACGCGGACGAGTTCGTCATCACCACGCCGTCGACGTCGGCGCGCAAGGAGTACATCGGCAACGCCGCGCGGGACGGGCGGATGGCCGTCGTGTTCGCGCAGCTGGAGAGCCTCGGCGAGGCTCAGGGCGTCCACGCATTCGTCGTTCCGATCCGTGACGGCAAGGGCGAGCCGATGCCGGGGGTGCGGATCGAGGACTGCGGCCTGAAGGCCGGCCTGAACGGCGTCGACAACGGACGGCTGTACTTCGACGGGGTTCGCGTCCCGCGCGACAACCTGCTCAACCGCTACGGCGACGTCGCCGCCGACGGCACGTACTCCACGCCGATCGAGAACCAGACCGCCCGCTTCTTCACCATGCTCGGCACCCTCGTGCAGGGGCGGATCAGCGTCGCCGGCGGTGCCGGCAGTGCCACCAAGGTCGCGCTGGCCATCGCGATCCGCTACGGCGAGTCCCGACGCCAGTTCATGTCGCCCGACGGTGCCGAGGTCGTCGTCCTGGACTACCTGGCCCATCAGCGCAAACTGCTCCCCGCCCTGGCCAAGAGCTACGCCTTGCACTTCGCGCAGCTCGAACTGGTCGCCGGTCTGCACGAGACGACGCCCGACCTCGACGCACCGGTCGGCGAGTACGACCCGGCCGAGCACCCGGACCGCCGAGAGCTCGAGGCGCGGGCCGCGGGGATCAAGGCCATCGCCACGTGGCACGCCACCTCGACGATCCAGACCTGCCGCGAAGCGTGCGGCGGCGCCGGCTACCTCGCCGAGAACCGGCTGCCAGGCCTCAAGGCCGACACCGATGTGTTCACCACGTTCGAGGGGGACAACACCGTTCTGTTGCAGCTGGTGGCCAAGGAGATGCTGACCGGCTACAAGGACCACTTCGGGGAACTGAACTGGCTCGGGACGGGCTTCTTCGTCGCCGATCAGGTCGTGGAGACCGTCGTCGAGCGGGCCGGTGGACGGCGCCTGCTCCAGCGGTTGCGCGACGCCGCCCCGGGCCTGAACGAGGACGGCGGCATCTGGGACCACGACTGGCAGGGGGAGATGTTCGCCTACCGGGAGAAGCACCTGCTCGAGACGCTGGCCGCCCGGCTGCGCAACGCCCAGAGCTCCGAGGACCCGTTCGCCGCCTTCAACGCCGCGCAGGACCACCTGCTCGGCGCCGCCCGCGCGCACATCGACAACGTGCTGCTGGCCGCGTTCGTGCACGGTATCGAGGGCATGCCCGAGGGAGCGGAGCACGACCTGCTGGTGAGCCTGTGCGACCTGTTCGCGCTGTCCACGCTCGAGGCCGAGCGAGGCTGGTTCCAGGAGCACGGGCAGCTCACCGCGGCCCGCTCGAAATCGATCATCAGTGCCGTCAACGAGTTGTGTCAGAGCCTGCGTCCGCACGCGCGGACCCTCGTCGACGCCTTCGGCGTGCCGGACTCGGCCATCGCCGCCCCGATCGCGTGGCCCGACCAGGTCCCGGACGCCGGTGGCGTCAGCCCCTAGCCCGACGATCCCCAACGGCTGACGACGTACGAGGTTCGTACGTCGTCAGCGCGCGGGTGTCAGTGCGTGCGTCGCACCTGCGGACGATGACGGCCGCGGCTCAACCCGGTCAGTCCCGACACCAGCAGCAGGAGCAGGCCGGCGAGCACCGCGAGCGCCCCGCCGGAGAGCAGCGGCGTCACGTCGGCACCGGTTTCGGCGATCGGTGCGCTGCTGGTGCCGGCCGGCGCGTGCCCCGAGGTCGGTGCCGGTGCCGGTGCGTCGATGATCAGGACGTAGTCCTTCAGCGTCGGGTCGTCGACGCTGACCGTGAACGGGAACGTCCCGGACACGGTCGGGACGCCGGAGAGCTTTCCGCCCAGGCTCAGCGTGATGCCGTGGGGCAGCTTGCCGCTGCTCAGGGCGAGCGTCATCTCATACGGCGCCCCGAGCCCGCCGGTCGCCGTGAGCTGCTGGGTGTACTGCACACCCACCGTGCCGTGCGGAAGCTTGTCAGGGGTGATCACGATCGGCGGCTGGTCGGCCTCGACCGCGCCGATGTCGCACTTGTCAGTCGTCCCCTGCGGACGAGCAACACCGCGCTGGTCCTTGGCGCTCGTGCTGCAGTTCGCCGAGCCCGTAGGGATGGCGTCGATCGCGTCGCTGCCCTTGGCCGGCAGCAACGTCTTCGTCGGGCCGCCGTTGTCGGCCAGCGGACCGAGCTTCGCGTTGCCCTTGCTGATGCTGCCGGCCGTCGTCAGCGCGCACGTGCCGTCGCTGTCGAGGTTGTAGCCCGCGTCAGTGACCTTGCCGTTGCAGTCGTCGAGGGTGGTGTTGTCGGCGACGATCGTGCCGGTGACGGTGACGGTGGGTGTCGGTTCCGGCAGCGCCACAACCGCCGCGCGGATCTTCGGCGCGAAGTGTGCGGTCGCCCGACGCAGCCCCGGCTGGATCGACGCAAGGACGATGCCGCCTTGATCAAAGATGTCAGACGTCGTGCTCAGCGTGCCGGCGATCGTGCTGTTGGAGATCTGCGCGCTGCCCTGCACGTCCAGGACACCCTGTCCGCTGTTGCCGGCGATCGTGGAGGTGTCGATGGTGGCCACGCCGCCGAAGACGAGCACGCCGAGGCCGAAGCCGGGCCCTCCGTCGCGATTCTCGAACGGAACGGTGTTGGACACCGTCGATGTCGTCAGGGTTACCTTGGCAACCGGGCTGTCGAGAACGACTCCCGCTCCCACATTGCTGTCCAGCGTGCTGTCGATGACCGTCGCCGTTCCGGCCTCGACGATGACGCCACCGTTGCCGTTCTTCGAGATCAGACTGTCGTGCACGGTGACGACGGAGTCGCTGCCCTGCACCAGGATGCCGTCCTGGTTGTTCTGAGAGATGACGCTGTCGTTGATGAAGCCGGTGGCCGCACCGTCGATAAACACGCCGTGGTCGTCGGCGTTGCCCGAGACGTCGACATCGTTCACCGTCACGACGATCGGTTCCTGCTGGTCGACGCCGTCGAGATGGATGCTCGGGCCACTTTCGGCTCTGCCGTCGATGGTCGTTCGGCCCGCCCCGGTCGAGCCCGCCCCGGTGAGGGTCAACGACTGACGAATACGCACGCTCTCGTCGTAGGTGCCTTTGGCGATCGACACGGTGTCGCCGGAGGCGGCCTGGTCAACCGCGTATTGGATCGTCGCGCACGGCGTCGCCTCGACGGTGCAGTCGTTGCCCGTGTCCAGGCCGCTCGTGGCGACGAAGCGGGTCGTGCCCGGCGCGGCCTGGGCGGATCCGGCCACGACCAACCCGAGCGCGGTCGTGGTGAGCAGGCCGCTCGCGATGAGGGCCAGGCAGCGGTGCAACGGGGAGGTCGACAAGACAGGAGCCTTCCGAAAGGGCCAGCGATTGCGCCGGAACCTACTCTCAACCGCGTCTCAGGAACAGGGTGCGGGCTTGGATCCGCCTCTTCGGGCCGAAGATTCGCCCGCCTTGCTGCCATTTCGCCGGATCAAGTGATGAACGCACCTCAGCTGGTGCTCGGTCGCGCCCGAGAATCCCGCAGAGCGCGCTCGACGCCGAGCCCCGCCCCAGCCAACTGCCGTTTCTCGGTGTCGTCGAGATCCGCACCGTCCACGGTCGCCCGGAGCCGCGCGAGCTGCCCCGCGATGGCCGGTTCGTCCGGGGCGTGCCACGCCAACTCCCCGAGCAGCCGAAAGAGCCGGTCCAGTACCTGGGGATCGGACGCGCCGTAGCGGCGGGGCTGGGTCACGGCGACGTCGAGAAGGTCGGCCAGATCCGGACGTTGCAGCACGACCCGGACGCCGGAGTCGTCGCTGTGCAGCACCGGTCGCAGGTCCCGGCCGGCAAGATCGCACAGCAGCGCCGAGATGTGCCCGAGCGCGTGGACGGCGGTGGTCGGGTCGTTGATCCCCGGCGAGAGAGCCTTGTTCGCGACGTCGGTGAGCTGGCGTAGGCCGTACCCGATGTCCTGCGCGGCGGTCCGTTCGTAGCCGACGTGCACGGCACGAGAGATCGCGGCGCGCAGGGCGTCGCGCGCCTGCTCGGACACCGGCCCGGATCCCGACCACGCCGACCCGATCGGCGTCCCCTCGATCAAGGACGCACCCGGGTACCGGTCGATGTGCACGACGACATCGGCCTGCACCGCCGCGGTGAACAGAGCCTTCTCGTCGATGCGCACGAGGAAGCCCGACGACGGCGCGGTCAGCACGACCGCGGTGTCCGGGGGGACAGGCACCGGCGGGCGCGGTTCGGCATCGGCCAGCGGGCCGACCACCGCGGCCGCCGTCGCCGTGGCGTCGTCGTGGACGTCGCGCAGCATCGTCTCGACCCGGATCTGGCGGGCGAGGTGGGCCAGGAACAACACCAGCCCGACGACGCTGGCCAACGCCAGTACGAAGCCGACGGTGACCGACAGCCGTGGGACGAACTGCGTGCCGCCGGAGTCTGCGGGGCTGCGCACCGACCGCAGCACGGTGAGGGAGTAGGTGAAGGTGCCGAGGAACAGCCCGAGCGTGGCCTGGACGAACACGTCGCTGGTGAACGTGCGCAGCAACCGAGGCGAGAACTGACTGCTCGCCAACTGCAGCGTCACCACGGTCA
>JBDTFN010000022.1:0-3285 GCA_039937915.1 Jatrophihabitans sp.
AGGGCACCCGCGACATAGACCAGCAGCATCGAGAACTTCCGCAGGCCGACCTGGAACTCGGTGTCGAGCTGGTGGGTGGACAGGCCTGCGGCGATCTTGCCGAACTCGGTGCGTGCCCCGGTGGACACGACCACGCCGCGGCCGCTGCCCGCATTCACGACCGTGCCCATCAGGGCGCAACCGGTGAGCTCGGCCAACGCCGTCCCCGCCGGCGAGCTGTCCGTGCTCTTGTCCACCGGAAGCGACTCACCGGTCAGCACCGACTCGTCACAACCGAGCCCGGACGAGGACAGCAGCCGCAGATCCGCCGGGACGATGTCACCCAGTCGTAACTCGACGAGATCGCCCGGCACCAGATCGGTGACATCGACCGAGACGGCTGCGCCGTCGCGCGTCACGACGGCCTCGTGATGGATCTGGTCGTGCAGCGCTTCGGCGGCTTTCTCGGCCCGGTACTCGTTGACGAAACCCAGGCCCACCGACAGGGCCACGATGACGCCGATGATGACGGCGTCGCTCCGCTCGCCGACGAAGTAGGACGCCAACGCTGCGGACAGCAGCAGGGCGAGCAGCGGCGAACGCAGCTGATGCCACAACACCGGCCAGAACCGGGCCTTGTGCGAGGAGACCGCGTTCGGTCCCCACTGTTCGCGCCGCGCGGCCACCTCGAGACTCGACAGACCCAACGCGTCGCGTACGCCCAGACTGCTCAGCACATCAGCGCAACTGCCGGCCGCCGCCGCGCCGATACCGGCCGGTGCCGTGGTGGCGCCGACCTCGCTCGCGGCGGTGGTGGTCATGGTCTCGGCTGCGCTCCGGTCGCCACCCGGGTGACGATCAAGGTGAGTCCTGCGTCGAGACGTTCAGCGAGTGCGGCACGACCACAACCGGACATGTGGCGTGTGCGGCGCAGTAGGTACTGACCGAGCCCAGGAGCAGGCCGACGAAGCCGCCGTGGCCGCGCTTGCCGACGACCAACATGTCCGCGTCGACGGAGGCGTCGATGAGCATCTGCGCCGGATGACCCTCACGGACGCTGGCCCGCAGCCCGTCGGGATGCCTGTCGCCGAAGGCGGTGGCGAGCGAGTCGGACAGTACCTGCGCGGCATCGGCTGCCGGGTCCCATCCCGACGTCACGCCAGGCATGCCCCAGCCCTGCGGGTACTGCCAGCAGGTGATCGCGTTGATCTCTGCTCCGGTCTGCTCTGCGATCTGCGCGGCCCACAACAGAGCAGCGGTCGCCGACGCGGATCCGTCTGTTCCGACGACGATCGCGCGGCGCGCGTCGTCGGGCGATGATTCACTCATTGCTTCGCGACACGAGGCCAGCCGTTGGTGGTGGACGCGGACTTCATGATCGGACTCCCTGTGGCGCGCGCCGGATCGGTAGAGGCCGACGCGGTGCGCGGGAGCCTGGGCCGAAGTGCCCGGCAGAGAGCGTGATGCTCCCTGGAAGTCGGCGGCGGACAGCCGACGTCGTACCGGGTGTGCTGGCTGACCAGCATCTGGACGGTACACCGCAGACCTCGTCGAGACGGCCCGTACTCAGCTACCAGCCGAGGTCGTGCAGGCGCTCGTCATCGATGCCGAAATGGTGGCCGACCTCATGGATCACGGTACGTCGTACCTGCTCGACGACCTCGTCCTCGGAGCGGCAGATCGAGCAGATCGCATGTCGGAAGATCGTGATCCGGTCCGGCATCACCGCGGAGTAGTGCGACGTACGCGCCGTCAGGGGGACACCTTGATACAGACCCAGCAGATTCAGTGCAGTCGAGTCCTGGTCGACGGTCACGGCGACGTTGCGCATGACGGCGCCCAGCTTGGGCGGTAACCCATCGAGCGCCTGGCTGACCATGCGCTCGAACTGTTCGGGCTCTACGAGGACCACCTGTGCATCATCCCCCGGCCCGTCAGCGCTGCCCGTCCACGCGATCAACTCGGTGGGTAGGAGCGGCCGCCGCACGCTCGGTCCCACCTGAGACAAGCCGCTTACCCCGACCGGCCGGGATCTGGCCATTGCATCGATTGGGTGCGAGTCTGCACAGAATCCCTCTCCGACGAAGGTTGATGCCACGTGACCCTGCATCCAGGTTCCGCACGGAAAGCGCGCTCCAAGGGTGGCGCCAACCCGTTCCTGACCCAGGCGAATCCCGCGGTCGAGACCGAGCTGAGCCCTCCGCTGGACAAGTTGGCCGAGCGACCGGTTCCTGCCGACGTCGCCTACCAGCTCGTGCACGACGAACTGCTCCTGGACGGGAGCGCTCGACTCAACCTCGCCACCTTCGTCACGACCTGGATGGAACCCCAGGCCCGTCAACTGATGGCCGACTGCGTCGACAAGAACATGATCGACAAAGACGAGTACCCGCAGACCGCGGAGCTCGAACGGCGATGTGTGGCGATCCTGGCTGACCTGTGGAACGCGCCCTCGCCCGACGATGCGACCGGCTGTTCCACCACAGGTTCAAGCGAGGCATGCATGCTCGCGGGGATGGCCCTGAGGCGACGGTGGTCGGCCCGGAACCCGGACACCACGCGTAAACCCAACCTCGTGATGGGCGCCAACGTACAGGTCTGCTGGGAGAAGTTCTGCCGCTACTGGGACGTCGAACCGCGGATGGTGCCGATGAGCGGGAACCGACTGCACCTCGAGGCCGCGCAGGCCGTGGCGGCGTGTGACGAGGACACCATCGGGGTGGTGGCCATCCTGGGTTCGACCTACGACGGGAGCTACGAGCCGGTTGCCGAGATCGCGGCAGCCCTCGACGCGCTGGCGGCGTCCGGCGGCCCCGACGTCCCGGTGCACGTGGACGGCGCCTCCGGCGCGATGGTCGCGCCCTTCATCGACCCGGACCTGTCGTGGGACTTTCGCATCCCCCGGGTCGCGTCGATCAACACCTCGGGCCACAAGTACGGTCTCGTCTACCCCGGGGTCGGCTGGGTCTTGTGGCGTGACGCCGACGCGCTGCCCCGGGAGCTGATCTTCGACGTCGACTACCTGGGCGGGCACATGCCTACGTTCGCCCTGAACTTCTCTCGCCCCGGCGCTCAGGTGGTCGCGCAGTACTACACGTTCTTCCGTCTCGGCCGCGCCGGTTTCCGGGCCGTGCAACAGGCTTCGCGTGATGTGGCGACCCATCTGTCGGACCAGATCGGGCAGATGAGGGAGTTCGAGTTGGTGACCCGCGGCGACGAACTGCCGGTCTTCGCCTTCACGACCAGTTCGCAGGTAACCGGGTGGGACGTCTTCGCCCTGTCCCGGGCGCTGCGCGAGAGAGGGTG
>JBDTFN010000023.1:0-23375 GCA_039937915.1 Jatrophihabitans sp.
ACCCGCCCGGCGCACTTGCCTCCGTTCCCGCGGCCGGCAACCGACGGGCGACCCCGATGCCGGCGCAGCTGAAGTTCTTCCACGGTCCGATGGACTGCGGCAAATCCACCCTCGCGTTGCAGATCGACCACAACCACGCCCGCCAGGGCCGACACGGCATGCGGCTGGTGCGGTACGACCGCTCCGGCGGCGCCGCGATCACGACCCGCGTCGGACTGACCCGCGACGCCGTCGAGGTCACCGACACCACCGACATCCGGATGCTGGTCCGCGGACGATGGGCCGCCGGGCTACCACTGGACTACCTGATCGTGGACGAGGCCGGATTCCTGACCACGGAGCATGTCGACCAGCTCGCCGAGCTCGCCGACGACCTGCACGTCGACGTGTACTGCTTCGGACTCGCCACCGATTTCCGCACCCAGTTGCTACCCGGGGCCAAGCGATTGTTCGAGATCGCCGACGAAGTCACCCCGGTCCACGTCGAGGTGCTGTGCTGGTGCGGCCGACCCGGGCGCCTCAACGCCCGGGTCGTCGACGGTCGCGTGGTGCGCGAGGGCGACACCGTCGTCGTCGGTGACACCGACGGCGCCGACGTCGGCTACCAGGTGTTGTGCCGCACCCACCACCGTCGCGGGGACCTCGGCGACGACTTGGTCCGCGGTCAGCTCACCCTGGACGTCTGAGCAGCGGTTGAGCTTTCTCGGACTGGTTCTCGCCGCGCTGCTCGCGCTTGCGATCCCCGCCTCGATCGCCCACGCGAGCCTCGTGGGCGCCTACGTCGTCATCGCCCTGTTGGGCGGCTCCGGGGCCGGTTACGTGGTGCGCCGATCGCGCCGGCGCAGGTGGGCGCGACCCAAGCTGAACCGGTGGCTGGCACGCCTGGGCACGCTGATCGCGGCGTACGCCGTCGTGGTCACTCTCATCCACGGCGTCGGCTGATCGGATCATCCACGGCGTGACGTCATAGGTCAGCGACGGCGCAAGCGAACCGCGGTGAGGACGTGCAGTGCCGCCGAACCCGCAGCGCCGAGGACGAGGAACCTGGGGACGACGCCCCCGACCCGGCCCTGCTTGACCGCTGCAGCCACCACGAGTGAGTCGACCGCATCCGCGACCCCGCCGCTGAGCAGCCACGCCGTCGCCGAGGTTCCGCGCCGCACGGCGTCCAGCCCGCCGACGCCGAGCGCACCGTCGCGGACACCCAGCATCCTGGTCAGCCAGGTGACACGCGCAGCCGTGGCGGTGTCCGCGCCGAGCAGGCGGGCCGCCGGCACCGGGGCGGCCAGGATGACGACACCGATTACCGAGCGCCCGGCGGCCAACTGCATGGCCAACGAACGCGCGTCAGGAAGCCGGTCACTCATGCTGGCGCCGCGGGATCGGAGCAGGGTCACGGAGGTCTCCAAGGTCGGTTCTGTGCCGGTCTCGGGGCATTTCGCACCTCCGCGGCGCTGGCATCGCCCTGAGCACAGGTGGGCGTCTTACGGGTTACCGACCCGACCATAGGGGAATCATCGAGATGGAAGAGTCGTTGTCGCTTGTAATCGAGCAAGTCGATCGAGCTCGTTCCAGGAGGTGCCCACCATGGCAGATCGAACCCTGCGGGGCAGTCGGCTCGGCGCAATCAGTTACGAGACCGAGTACGGCGCAGAACCCGCACCCCGCAACATCGCCGCCTATCGCTGCGCTCGCGGACACGAATTCAGCGTCCCATTCTCCGAGGAGGCCGAGATTCCCAGCATTTGGGACTGTCGGCTGGACGGCAGCGTGGCGAAGCTCATCGACGGTCCCGAGCCGGAGGCGAAGAAGGGCAAGGCGCCGCGAACGCACTGGGACATGCTCATGGAGCGTCGCACAATTGCCGACCTCGAAGAGGTGTTGGCCGAGCGACTGGACGTGTTGCGGGCCCGCCGCGGCCAGAAGACCGCCTGAGATCTAACTCACAGTAGGGGCCGCCCGAGTGATCGGGCGGCCTTGTTCTGTTGGCGTCGGTTCAGAACAGCGAGAGCTGTTCCTGGGCCGGCACCCGGGGCGCGAGCGACGGCAACGTGCGAGCCGGCCGCCACGGGTGGACCGGCACGCTTTCGACATAGACCGGCCCTACCTCGCCGGGGTCGACCTCAGCCAGCACACGTACCGCCTGTCCGGCCGACCAGGTCAATCGGTGGGCGTGGAAAACCGCGGACACGATCGGCGCTGCGAGCGGTAGGACCCCCGGACCGGACCTGAGATCCAACCCGATATCGAGATCGCTGCGCATCGCCATGACCTCGCAGTTCAACTCCCACGCCGCGCGTGATTCCGGCTGACCCAATTTTGCGGCCACCCCGGCGCCGACCCTGGAGCGCACCGCGTCGAGGTCGTCGAACGCCGCGATCGCGGTACCGAACTCGCTCAGAAGTCGCGCCGCCGTCCGTGGGCCGATTCCTCGCACGCCGGGCAGATTGTCCGACGGGTCGCCGCGCAGCGCAGCAAAATCGCGGTACTGCTCGGGGCGTACGCCCAGCAGCAACACGAGTCGTTCGGGTGTCATCGTCGGCGAGGCCTCGACCCCGCCGTTGATGATGCGCAGCACGTGGGTCGAGTCGTCGATCAGGGCGAAAGCGTCCCGGTCGGACGTCATCACGACCGTCCGGGCCCCGGCGCGCCGCGCGGTGGCTGCCGTGGACGCCAGCACGTCATCGGCCTCATAACCGTCGGGCACGACGACCGCCACGCCGAGTTCCCGCATCGCGGCCGCCGCTTGGTCCAGTTGCTCGACCAGGGTCTCGAGCTTCTCTCCACGGTTGGCCTTGTACGAGGGCCAGCGTTCTCGACGACACGATCGGAGCGGGTCGTCGAAACCGACCACGACGGCGACCGGCCGAACCCGGTCGACGGCGGCGACGAGTTGGGTCAGTAGGCCCCGTACTGCCCACGAGTCCTGCCCGGTGTGCGCCTGCGCGTGGTAACTGCGGTGCACGAGGGAGTTTCCATCGATCGCCAGCACCACCGCGCGATCGGCCACGGCGCCCACTGTGTCACCTGCATCCGACGTGACCTGGGTGGACAACCGGTCAGCGACCTGTGCGGCGGCGCGCAACTGCGTCGCGTACCTGTTCGGCGCGGTGGGCCGCGCCCCAGCCGGTGACTTTGATCAAGGCCTCGCGCACGATCGCGTTGCTCATCTTCGACTCGCCCCGTTCGCGTTCGACGAAGGTGATCGGGACCTCGACGACGCGATACCCTGCGCGCACGGTGCGGGCGGCCAGATCGACCTGGAAGCAGTAGCCCTCCGAGGCGACCGCGGCGTAGTCGATCTCTTCAAGGACCTCACGCCGGAACGCTCGGTAGCCACCGGTGACGTCGCGCAGGTCCAGCCCCAGCGCCAGTCGCGAGTAGAGGCTCCCGCCCTTGGACAGCGCGCGACGAGAACGGGGCCAGTTGACCACCGCACCACCGGGCACCCAGCGGGATCCGAGGACCAGATCGGCCCGGTCCAGCGCGCTTAGCAGTCTGGGCAACTGCTCGGGGGCGTGCGAGCCGTCGGCGTCCATCTCGACGAGGACCTCGAAGCCGGCATCCAGGCCCCAGTCGAATCCCGCGATGTACGCCGCGCCGAGCCCCTTCTTCGCGCTGCGATGCATGACGTGCACCTGCGCGTCAGCGTCGGCAAGGGAGTCGGCGATCTTTCCCGTGCCGTCCGGACTGCCGTCGTCGACGACCAGAATGTGCGCAGCGGGAACCGACGTGCGTACCCGTTCGACGATCCGCTCGATGTTCTCCCGCTCGTCGTAGGTCGGAATGATGACCAGCACCCGATCCTGCCGCGTAGACGGCTGCCTCTCGGTCACGCTCGCATCGCCTCCTGATTGGTCTGATCGGACGGCTCTGCGTCCTGTGCTGCGCCCGTGGGCTTGACTCGCCGTAATCGCCACCCGAGACCGAGCAACGCCAACGCGACGAGGACGTACTCCGGCCAGCCGCCTACCCGCGTGGCCAGCGTAGTGGCCGAGCGCACCGGCACGGAGTCGACCAGGATGGCGGGATCGAACAGGGCCCCTGAACGGTCCCGGATGACGCCGTCGGGGCCGATCACCGCCGACTCCCCCGTCGTCGCGACCTGGATCACCGTGCGGCCGTGCTCGACCGCGCGAAGCTGGCTCATCGCGAGCTGCTGGTAGGTCTCGGCGGTATGCCCGAAGGTGGCGTTGTTGGTCTGGACGACGAGTAGTTGCGCCCCGGCCTGAACCGAGGAGCGGACGAGATCGTCATAGGCCACCTCGAAGCAGATCACGTCGCCGATCGGCACCGGCCCGCCGGTGATCAGACCGTTCCCGACTCCGGCCACCATGTCCTGGGTCACCGATTTGGCGTCGTTGCTGATCGCTTCGGCGAGCCCGCGCAGCGGGATGTACTCGGCGAACGGCACCGGGTGTCGTTTGATGTAGGTCGATCCCGGACCTGTCGTGGGCGACCAGAGGATGCCGGCGTTACGTCGGTGGTTCGCGCCCGGGCCCTGCAGGATCGCCCCGACGAGGACGGGCACGCCGACCGCCCGGACCGCCCTGGTGATCTCGGCCGCGGCCGCCTGATCGCGCAGCGGGTCGACGTCGGACGAGTTCTCCGGCCACAGCACCAGGCTCGGCGCGGGCACCTTGCCGGCCTTGATCATGGCCGCGAGTTTCAGGGTCTGTTGGACGTGGTTGTCCAGCACCTGACGGGCCCGGTCCTGGAACCGCAGGCCGACATCGGGCAGGCCGCCCTGGATGACCGCGATCGTCATGGTCCGGCCGTCCCGATCCGGTGCGGGCGTCAATGGCCAGGCCAGCACAAGCCCGAGCACTGGCACGGCGACGAGGGCGATGGCCCCGGTCAACATCCGCGCACGGTCAACGGGGCTCGCGGCGACCACCATCTGCGCCAGGCCTGCTCCGGAGACCGCGACGACGAACGTCAGCAGCGGCGCCCCGCCGAGTGCGGCGAACCAGCGAAGTGGCGACTCGGCTTGGCTGAAGGCCAGCCGCCCCCACGGGAACCCGCCGAACGGGACACGATCGCGGACGGCCTCTTCCAGCACCCATGCGGCACCGACCCATAGTGGTCGGCCGGGCAGCGTGGCCAGGACCGGAAGCACCGCGCCGAGCAGCGCGAACGGCACACCGAAACCAAGACACAGCAGGATCCAGGGCAGCGGCCCCACATAGATCCCGGTCCAGGACACCAGCGGTAACAGGAACGCCAGGCCGTACAAGTACCCGATCCACGCCGCGGTGCGGCTGCGCCGACCGTCCAGGGCCAGGCTCAGTAGGGCGACCGACACGATCATCGCCGGCCAGAAGCCGAACCTCGGAAAAGCGAGGACGCCGACCAACCCGCCGCCTACAGCCAGCAGGGCGGCCCACCGTCGTGGGAGAGCAGACACGAGCGGCACCGGTCCAGTATCGCTGCCGTCGGCTGAGCGAGTCGTCGGGACGCGGCTCGTAGAGCGGGTCAGTCCGCGAGATATATGGTCCGCCCGCGCAATACGGTGCGGCGGCAGACGGGCAGGTCCATGCCGGGCGAGAGATCGGGCAGACCGGACCCGGTCACCTGGCTGGTGTCCCAGATCGCGAACGTCGCCGGCGCACCCACCCGTAACTCGCCCTCGCCCGGGCGCCCGGCCGCGCGCCAGCCGCCCACGGTGTGCGCGTGCAGAGCATCGTCGATGCTCAGGGCTGCGGCGGGATCATTCGGGTAGGCCGCCGCGCGGATTGCCGCCCACGGCCCCAGTGCGGTGACCGGGGAGTCTGATCCGAACGCCAGTGGGACGCCGGCCGCGGCGAGATCGCCGAAGCGATTCAGCGCCGGCGCGCGGTCCGGGCCGAGCCGATCGGCATACATCCCGTGGCGACCGCCCCACAAGGCGTCGAAGGCCGGCTGCATCGATGCGGCGAGCCCGCTCGCTGCGAGCCGGGACGGCTGCTGAACGTACTCCGCGTGCTCGATGCGGTGGCCTGCTCCGGCCGACCAACCCGGCCGGACCGAGGCCCGTTCAAACGCCTCGAGCACCTGGTCGACGGCGGCGTCCCCGATGGCGTGGAAGCCCACCTGTAGCCCGGCGGCGACACCGGCACGGATATGGCGCACCAGGTCCTCGGTGTCAAAGCGCAGCCAACCGACGCCGGGCCGATCGGCGTACGGCTCCCGCAGGGCAGCCGTGCCAGAGCCGAGCGACCCGTCGCAGAACAGGTCTCCGCCCACGCCCGTCGCACCGAGTGCACGGGCCTTCTCGACGCCGAGTAACTCGCCCCAGTAGCCGATCACCTCGGGTAGGTCCTCGGCTGCGCTCAACGTCAGCAGGTCGCTCAGGTCCTGCTCGTCGGAGATCACCGGACCAGCCATCTCATGAGCGCTGACGATCCCCTCCCCAGCCATGGCCCGCAGCGCGGTTCGCTGCGCGTCCTCCCGCTGCCCCCGGGTCAGCGCCGCGTGCGCCGCCTCGCGCACGGCGTCGTGCGCGTCCGGTTCCCGCATCCAGCCGTCCGGGCGGTAACCGCCCATACCGGCGAGCCCTGGTACGGCGGCCATCAGCGCTGAGGACACGACGGCCGAGTGCATGTCGACGCGAGTCAGGTACACCACTCCGCCGTAGGACGCACGGTCGAGTTCCGCGGCGGTCGGCCCGCGTCCCTCCGGCCAGTCCGCGTCGTTCCACCCACCGCCCAGGACCGGGCGACCACGACTCTTCCTCGACGCTCGCTCGAGCAGATCGAGGGCCTGTCCCAGGGACGTAGCCCCGCGGAGGTCCAGTCCGGTCAGGGCCAGCCCGGTGGCGGTGGCGTGCACGTGCGCATCGACCATGCCCGGGGTGACGAGGGCGCCGTCGAGGTCGATGGCCGCGGCTTCGGAGTAGGCGGTCGCGCCGTCCTCGTCGCCGATCCATCGGATCGTGGATCCATCGACGAGCAGGGCTGTCGCCGCGCGCCCCTGCGGTGTGTGGATGCGGCCGTTTCGGTAGAGCGTGGACACGGTTCGAGTCTGCCAGGCGTAATCGACGCTCTCGGCGGTAGCGTTTACGGAACTCACTCGGAGGAGGGTCGATGGCCGCAAGTATCGAAGACGTCGCCCGCCGGGCCGGGGTGTCGATCGCCACTGTCTCCCGCGCGCTGCGCGGGTTGCCCGATGTGGCTACCTCCACCCGCGAGCGGGTCCTCACCGCCGCGCGCGACCTGGACTACGTGGCCTCTCCCTTCGCCGCTCGGCTGGCCAGCGGCCGAACGAGCAACGTCGGACTCGTCGTCCCGTTCGTGAACCGCTGGTTCTTCTCCGAGGTGATCTCCACCGTCGAGTCGGCGCTGCGCGAGAACGGCTTCGACCTGTTGCTCTACAACCTCGGTAACGAGCAGGGCCGAGGTCGTTTCTTCGACGTGATGCCCGTGCGTAAACGCGTCGACGGCGTACTGGTCGCCAGCCTGGTGCTGGAGGACCATGAATTCGACGCGCTCGAGGAGCTCAAGCGGCCGGTGGGTCTGCTGGGAATCGAGCGCCACGGCGTCCTGTCCGCCGGTATCGACGACGTCGCCTCGGCCCGCGCCGCGGTAGAGCATCTGATCGAACTGGGCCACCGACGGATCGGTCTGATCGGTGGCGACACCGATGATCCGATGCGGTTCACGCCTCCCCTGCATCGACGCACCGGGTACTTGCAGGCTCTGGCGCACGCCGGTATCCCCGCGGACGCAGGGATGGAACGACTGGGATTTTTCACCGTCGAGGGCGGCGCGAACGCCGCCGGCGCGCTGTTGAACCAGACCGACCCGCCGACCGCAATCTTTGCCGAGAGCGACGAGATGGCCTACGGCGCGATCCGGGCGATCGAGCGCGCTGGGTATCAGGTCCCCGGCGACATCTCGGTGATCGGCTTCGACGACCAGCCGTTCTCGGCCACTATGGATCTGACGACCGTCCGGCAACCGGTGGCCGAGCAGGCGCTGGATGTGACGACCCGGCTCGTTGCCCGTATCGCTGATCCGAACGCCGCAGGAGAATGCGCCGTGACCCTGCCGACCACCCTCGTCCTGCGCGGGAGCACAGCAGCACCGCGATAGCTCGCCCCACGCGTCCTGGACGTCTTCTAGGGTGACGGCCATGACGTTGATGCTCGTCGATGCAGCTGGCCTCTACTTCCGTGCTTTCTACGCCGTCCCCGAGTCGGTTACGGCTCCGGACGGCCGTCCGGTCAACGCCATCCGCGGGTTCCTGGACATGGCTGCCTCCCTCATCGACAAGAGACGTCCGACACGCTGGGTGGCGTGCCTTGATCTGGACTGGCGGCCGGCGTTCCGGGTCGAGCTCATCCCGACGTACAAGGCGCATCGCGTGGCCCGCGACGGTGGCGAGGAGATCCCGAGCACCCTCGGCCCCCAGGTGCCGCTCCTGCTCGAGGTCCTGACCGCGTTCGGTCTGGCCTGCGCGGGCGCCGAAGGGTTCGAGGCCGATGACGTCATTGCGACCCTCGCCGAGCACGACGCCGATTCCGTCGAGGTCGTCACCGGCGATCGCGATCTGATCGCCCTGGCCACCGAGCGCGTCACGGTGCTGTACACCGGACGCGGACTGGCCAAGA
The DNA here is from genome assembly GCA_039937915.1 of Jatrophihabitans sp. Lineage (GTDB taxonomy): Bacteria > Actinomycetota > Actinomycetes > Mycobacteriales > Jatrophihabitantaceae > Jatrophihabitans. The sequence goes on from JBDTFN010000023.1 coordinate 8,591, forward strand.
TGGAGACACTCGGTCCGGCCGAGGTGCAGGCAAAGTATGGCGTTCCCGCGGCGAACTACGCCGACTTCGCAGCGCTGCGCGGCGACCCGAGCGACGGGCTGCCCGGCGTGAAAGGGGTCGGTGAGAAGACCGCGGCTGCCCTCGTCACTCGGTTCGGGGCGGTCGAGGACATCGTGGCCGCGGCGAAGGCCGGTGACGACGGTTTCCCGGCCGGGGCGGCGGCCAAGATCCGCTCGGCGTTGGCGTACCTCGCGGTCGCACCGGCCGCGATCCGCGGTCGCACCGACGTTCCGCTCGACGAGATCGACGACGACCTGCCCGCCGACCCACGCAACGCCGACCGGCTCACCGCCCTGGCCGCGGACCTCGGGCTGGAATCGTCGGTCGAACGTATGCGCAAGGCCATCACCAAAGCGCTCGGCTGAAACCAGTCCGCCGACCGGCGGGCCGAATGGGCACGCCGGCCGATTTGATAATCCCTACCGGACGACGTAGTCGCCGTTGTCCTTGTTCTTGATCTCCACGGTGAAGGATTGCCCGTTGTTGCCGACGCAGGTGAAGGTGTCGCCGTTGTTCTTCATCTCGAAGTCCTTACCGTTGTTGCACTTCACGTCCGACCCGCCGAGCTTGCCGGAGATGAACTTCTCCACGGCCGTGTGACTGAGCGACTTGTTGGCCAGACCAAGTTGCGTCGGGAACACCAGGAAAGCCAGTGCCGCAGCAACGGCTAGGACGACGACGACCGAAACGATGGTGATCCACAAACCCTTCTTGCTCGACTTCGCAGGCTGGCTCGGAGCCTGTCCGAAGCCTGGCTGCTGCGTGTAGCCCGGGGTGCCCCCACCCTGCTGGCCGTAGCTCTGTTGCCCGTAGCCCTGTTGGCCGTAACTCTGCTGGGCGTAGTCCTGCTGCCCGTAGGCAGGTTGCTGGGGCTGTTGGGGCTGGGCGTAACTCTGTTGGCCGTAGTCCTGCTGCCCGTAGGCAGACTGTTGGGGCTGTTGGGGCTGGCTGTAGCTCTGCTGGCCGTAGTCCTGCTGCCCGTACCCGGGTTGACTCGGGGCCTGCTGGCCATAGGCCGGTTGGCCGTAGCTCTGCTGGCCGCTCTCCCCGCTGCTGGATGACCCCTGCTGGCCGTAGGGCTGCTGACCGTAAGCCGCGGCCGGTGCGCCGTACGGTGTCGCGCCGAATGTCGTCGCGTCCTCCTGCGGGCCGGAGTCCGCGGGACGGTCGAGGTGCGAGGTCGCCTGCTCGGCGACGGGCTGGTCGTGCTTGTCGACAGAAACCTGCGGGTTCGGGTCACCCGGAGCGGCGTTGATGTCCGACGAGCCCGGGGCGCCGGGATAGGGCTGGCCCTGCGCGTACGGCTGGCCCTGCGCGTACGGCTGGCCCTGCGAATAAGGCTGGCCCTGCGAATAAGGCTGGCCCTGCGCGTACGGCTGGCCCTGCGAATAAGGCTGGCCCTGCGAATAAGGCTGCGGCGAGGAGTACGGCTGCGAAGCGCCGTACTGGCCCGGATCCGGCTGCGCCGGCGCCGGGTTCGGATGCCCCTGGGGCGACGGCCGGTTCTCCTCCCTCGACTCGGGAGCGGGCTCCGCATTACCGCCCTCAGGCGGAGGTGGCCAGGAGGCCTGCGGAGGGTTCGCCGGGGGCCACTGCTGACCCTGGTCGCCACCGTGATTTTCGGGCTGGTTGCCACCGTCGTTCATCTGACGCACCTCATCGTCTTGTCGCGGCGAGACGGCCACGACGAACCGCGCCCCGGCTGGGCTCGGCTCACGGTACCGGGGAGTCGTCCCGGAGTCATCGGCGACACGTTATGGGGTCATGCTCTGGGCGACGACGCCGTGCCTGATCAAGGCCGCCGCAGCTTGCGCGCGGGACGCGACCGGCGGTCGCGCGCCGCCCACCCCGGGCGCTTTGGCGAGTTGTTCGAGCAGGTCCAGCACCTGCTTGCACCAGCGGATGAAGTCCCCGGCAGACAGCGCCGTGCCCCGTTGCGCCGCGACCGCGAGTACCCGGTCGAGACGCTCTTGCCGGGCCCACCGGTACATAGCCCACACGAAACCCAACTGAGGCTCCCGGCTGACCCGCAGCTGACGCTGCTGCTCGTCATCGGCCAGCGCCCCCCAGATCCGATCGGTATCGGCCAATGCGTCCCGCACCGCCGACGTCGGCAACACGTCGATGATCGGCTCCTCACGGCGGGCCTCGTACACCAGCGACGAGACGACTGCCGCGAGCTCGGCCGGGTCGAGGTGATCCCACGCCCCCTGGCGCAGGCATTCGGCGGCGATCAGGTCGGACTCCGACCAGATGCGGGCCAGCTGGCGACCCGCCCCGGTCGCCTCGTCGGCGGCCAGGTAGCCACGGTCCTCGAGCAACGCACAGATGCGGTCGAACGTACGGCCGAGTGAGCCGGTACGACCCTCGATCCGACCGCGCAGTCCCTCGTTCTCGCGGGTCAGTCTGCTGTACCGCTCGCCCCAGCGCGCGTGCTCCTCCCGGTCGTTGCACTGGTGGCACGGGTGGGCGCGCAGCGCCGTGCGCAGCCGGAGCACTTCCTCGTCGTCCTGCGCGCTCGAACCACCGTGTGAGCGCGCCCGCCCCTTGGCCGGCGGCAGGTCCAACGCGCGGATGCCCGAGGCCAGATCACGCCGGTCCTGCGGCGAACGGTGGTTGGCGTGCTTGGGCACCCGCACGGTGCCGAGCACGTCGACCGTCTCGGGAAAGTCGACGAGGGCGAGCCGGCCGGACCAACGCCCTTCGGTGACCACCAGCGGCCGGGGGTCATCCTTGGGATGCACGCCGGGATCGAGGACGACCGCCAGGCCGGCGCGCTTGCCGCGCGGAACCCGGATCACGTCGCCGCGACGAAGCCGCTCCAGCGATGCCGCGATCGAACCACGGCGATGGGCCGCACCCTCGCGCGCCATCAGCGCCTCCCGATCGCCGAGTCGCCGACGCAGGTCGGCGTATTCGGCGAAATCACCGAGGTGACAGTGCATCTGCCGTTCGTGCTGACGTCGGGTCTCGTCGTTGCGACGGATCTGCGCGATCAGCCCGGCGACGCCCCGGTCGGCCTGGAACTGGGCGAAGGAAGCCTCGAGCAGTTCTCGTGCGGCCGGGCGGCCCATCTGGTCGACGAGGTTCACAGCCATGTTGTACGACGGACGAAATGATGAGCGCAGTGGATAGGTCCGGTTGGACGCGAGCCCCGCGACACGCTGCGGATCGACCTCGGGCGACCAGAGCACGACGGCATGGCCCTCGACGTCGATGCCCCGGCGACCGGCCCGTCCGGTGAGCTGGGTGTATTCGCCCGGCGTGATGTCGGCGTGTGCCTCCCCGTTGTACTTCGTCAGCCGTTCCAGGACCACGGTTCGGGCCGGCATGTTGATCCCCAGCGCGAGCGTCTCGGTGGCGAACACGGCCCGGACCAGTCCGCGGACGAACAGTTCCTCGACGGTCTGCTTGAAGGCAGGAATCAGCCCGGCATGATGTGCGGCCACGCCTCGGCGCAGCGCGTCGCGCCACTCCCAGAAGCCGAGCACCGCAAGATCCTCCGGCGGGACGCTGCGGGTGTGCTCCTCGATCACCTCGTCGATCTCGGCCCGCTCGTGCTCCTTCGTCAGCCACAGGCCCGCGGCCACGCACTGTGCGGTCGCGGCGTCGCAGCCGGCCCGGCTGAAGATGAAGGTGATGGCCGGAAGAAGACCCTCGCGGTCGAGTCGCGTGATGACCGCGGGCCGGTCCGGCGGGCGCCAACCGCGTCCGCCCCGTCCGGCCGAGCGGCGGCCCGGGATGGGGTCCAGGTAACGAGTGCGGTCGGCGACATGACGTAACAACTCCGCGTCGACCGCCGGGGTCTGCGTCCCGCCGTCGGTGTCCTCAACCGTGCTGAACAGGTCGAACATCCGAGAACCGACCAGAACGTGCTGCCATAGGGGCACCGGCCGCTGCTCGTGCACGATCACCCTGGTCTCGCCACGCACCGATACCAGCCATTCGCCGAACTCTTCAGCATTGGACACCGTCGCCGACAGCGAGATCAGCCGCACGGACGCGGACAGGTGGATGATCACCTCTTCCCACACCGCGCCGCGGAAGCGGTCGCCGAGGTAGTGCACCTCATCCATGACCACATAGGCGAGTCCGACAAGGGCGTCGCTGCCGACATAGAGCATGTTGCGCAGCACCTCGGTCGTCATGACGACGATCGGGGCGTCGGAATTGATCGCGTTGTCGCCGGTCAGCAGTCCCACCTGGGCTGCGCCGTACCGATCGACGAGATCGTTGAACTTCTGGTTCGACAGCGCCTTGATCGGAGTTGTGTAGAAGCATTTCTGCCCCGCCGCAAGAGCGAGGTGCACGGCGAACTCACCGACGATCGTCTTGCCCGCCCCCGTCGGTGCGCAGACCAGCACGGAGTACCCGTCCTCGAGTGCCTCGCACGCCTGCACCTGGAACGGATCCAGTTCGAAGGCGTACCCGACCCGGAAGTCCACCAGTACCGGTCGTCCGTGGCGACGCCGTGCGGCGGCGTACCGCTCACTCGGCGATGACATGATCCCAGCCTAAGGAAGGTTCGGCGGCCACACCCATCCGGTAGAAACGAAGCATGTTCCACGAGCCGAGGTTCGAGCCGGATCGGCTGCTGACCGACCGGCTGATCCTGCGCCGATGGACCTCCTCCGATCTCATACCGTTCGCCTGTGGGCGCTCGAGGCTCGAGCGAGCGGTCAGTTCATCGGATTCACCGGGCTGGCGTTACAGACCTTCGAAGCGCACTTCACGCCGGCGGTCGAGGCCTTCGCCTTCGGGCCAGCGCACCTGGACGACCTGGTGTCGATCACCACAGCGGGTAACGAGCCGTCCCGCGCGGTCATGCGACGGCTGGGAATGTCTCGCGATCCGGCCGAGGACTTCGAGTACTCACGCCTACCGGCCGGGCATCCGCTGCGTCCGCATGTCCTGCACCGCATGTCGCAGTGGCTCAGCACCGACCCATGAGTCCGGTCAGTGCCTCGGCGGCACCAGGACCGGTAGCGCCGAGGGCACGCACTCGGTCGTAATCGGCAGCGGCCCGATCCGCTCCCCGTCGGCGTAGCCGAGCGTGTTCGGGGCGAACACCCGTACGACCTTCGCGACGTATTGGGTGACCGCGGGGTGGCCGATGTGGCCGGCGGTGTCCAGCCGCGGGGCCATCCGCGCGAACTCGACCCGCCCGACCGGTCCGACGACGGTCACAAGGAACGTCCCGTCGCGCATCGACGCGCCCTCGGTGATGCGTTTGCCGCCCCCGTACTGCGGACCGTTGCCGATGGCAACCAGCATTCCCGGACTCTCGAGCTCCGTGCCGTCCAGTTCCAGACGGAACGGGCGCGGTGCAAGGCGCACGATCTCGGCGGCGATCGCGAGGTCGTAGCGGCGGGGACCCTTCGGCCTCCGCATCCGGTTCGCACGCTCGGTCACCGCCGAGTCGAAACCGGCGCACAACACCGTCACCCACCAGCGACTTCCAGAGTCCGCGTCGGTGCGGCCCAGGTCGATGCGCTCGACGGAGCCGGCGTCCAGCGCGGTGAGCACCGCATCCGCGGCGGCCAGCGGGTCGCGCGGCAGCCCGAGTGTGTCAACGACGTCGTTGCCGGTACCCGCCGGGATGATTCCCAGCGGTGTGTCGCCCAGCGCGAGTGCTTGAGCCGCCAAGTGGACCATGCCGTCTCCGCCGAGAACCACGACCGCGTCGCACGCCCTCGCGACGGCCGCGATCAATTCTGCGGACTCGGCCGCCGAGCCGCCTTGATGCACCTCAACGGTCGCTGCTGCGCCGAGGCGAGCCGACACCGCTACCGCCTCGCGGGCCGCTCGTCCCACCCCGGATGCCGGGTTGACGACCAACGCGATGCGGTGGGAGCTCACGTGGTGTCGGACCAGGAGTCCGGCTTCGAGGACCCAGCTGTGCCGGCCTCGGTCAGCGCACGGGCGTCGGGGAGGCGGTCGGGGATCGGATTGATCGACGACGGCACGAGGTCATCGAGATGTTCCTCGGCCGCCTCCGCCGCCTTGCGGGCCGCCTTGCGTTTGTCGTGGACGCTCGCCACCTGGATCGCGAGCTCGAACAGCAGCACCATCGGGATCGCCATCGCACACATCGTGAACGGGTCGGCGGTCGGTGTTGCAACAGCAGCGAAGACGAAGATTAGAAAGATCGACACCCTGCGGGACTTCTTCAATATCCGCGCGGGCAACACACCGACGAAGTTCGCCATGATGATCAGCAGCGGCAGCTCGAAAGCGGCACCGAAGACGATGAGCATGGTCGTGACGAAGGACAGGTAATCCGTGATCGACAGGATGGCCTGCGTGCCACCACCCGCCGCCGAGAGGAGAATATTCAGACCCTTGGACAGGACGACGTAGGCCAGACCCATGCCGGCTGCGAACAGAAACGTCGACGCTGCGATGAAGATGATCGTGTACTTGCGCTCGTTCTTGCGCAGCCCGGGCGTGATGAAGGCCCAGACCTGATAGAGCCACAACGGTCCGGTCAGCACCGCGCCGGCGACGAACGACACCGTCAGTCGGATGGTGAAGCCATCCAACACACCGGTATAGGTCAGAACGCACTTCTCCCCGTTGCTCGGGGTGTATCGGTACTTCTCCGGGACCGAGCAGTAGGGGTTCTTGAGGAAGTCCAGAATCGGCTCGTAGAGCAGCCAGCCGACGACAGCGCCGGCCAGAATGATCAGCAAGATGGCCACGATGCGCCGACGCAATTCGCGCAGGTGGTCCATGACCGGCATCCGACCCTCGGCCGACTTCACCGGCCTCGCGCGCTTGGTGCGTTTGGCGCGCTTGGTGCGCGTGCTGCCGCTCGCCACGGGGGTCAGCCCAGACCGCTCGCGGCGAGCCGTTGCTGGGTTTCGGCAAGGCTCCCGCGCAATTCCTGCAACTGGTCCGCGACGGAGTTCAGATCGGCGATGTCGCGCGTGAGCCGCGCGGCCTTCCAGCTGATCTCATAAGCGCAGTAACCGAGAACGACCAGCGCCACGAGAGCTGCGACGCCCCACGCGGCGATCGGGATCCATTCCACGGGGCCGACTCTACGTCGCCGAGTAGGAATCGAGCGCGCGAGCCGCCTCGTTCCTTATCGCCTCGGCCAGCCAGTCCGGCGCGAGCACCTCGACCTGACCCGCAGAACCCAGGACCAGCGAGCGCACCCAGCCCGGGTCGGCGACCCGCAGACTGATCACGAGGTGCTCCGCCTCTTCCAGCGCCCGTTCGGTCGGGTAGTAATCGGCGACCCAGGCGTACGCCGGTCCCAGACGAAGGTCGACGAGCAGGTGCTCGGCCGCGGGCCGGAACACCCCCTCGGACAGATCGCGCAGTTCGACGTCCTCGGGAACCCTCGACGGCTCGTCGAGCGCAGTGACGTTCTCGATGCGATCGAGGCGGAACATCCGCATCCCTTCGACCTGACGGCACCACGCCTCGAGATAGGTCCGCCCGTCCGCGGTGAGGATCCGCACCGGGTCGACGGTTCGCTCGGTGGTCTCGTCCCGCCCAGCGCTGAAATACCGCAAGTGCAGCGCTCTGCGTTCGTCCACCGCGCGCTGCAGGACCGGCAGGACCCGCTCGTCGTGGTCGAGTTCGACCGCCACGGTGTCATCGGCGACCGCGCCGCCGGCCACCGCCTCCACCTTGGCCAGGGCCCGCTGCACCGCGTCGGTGTCGGCCAGCCCTGGGGTCTCGGCGAGGGTTCGCAGTGCGACGACGATGGCGAGCGCCTCCTCCGGGGTGAGACGCAGCGGCCGGGCCATCCCGGCGTCGAAGAGCACCGAGACGTTCTCACCTTCGAAGGAGAGGTCGATCAGGTCGCCCGGGCCGTGCCCCGGCAGCCCGCACATCCACAACAGCGTCAGGTCCTTGCGCAGCTGCACGGCGCTCACCCCGAAGTCGGCGGCAGCCTGCTCCACGCTGATCCCTGGCCGGGCCTGCAGGTAGGGCACCAGCGCCAGCAATCGTGGCAGGCGCTCCTCGTTCGCGTTCGCGGTCCGCGCCATCACAAGCCCCCCGCGGCGGCCCGAAGTCGTTGCACGACCGCGGCCACCAACTCAGGCGGTTCCAGCACCTGCGCAGCCGCGCCGGCGGCGGCCACGATCCGGGCCAGCCAGTGGGTGTCGTTGTAGGAGATGGTCAGGACGCCGTCCGCCTCGGACTGCGCGATGCGCCGCAGCTGTCCGCGGCCCGCGCCGGAGATGCGGACGAGCGCAACGTGGCGATCATCTGGCCCGCGGCCGGCCACAAGATCGAGTAGGTCGACTTTCTCCGGGCGTGTGAAGGCACCCGGTTCGCCGATGGTGCGAACGGGTCCGGCGATCCGCGAGAGCCGGAAGCACCTGGGCTCGCCGCGGTCCTGGTCGAGCCCTGCGACATACCAGCGTCGTCGCCACGACAGGACTCCCCACGGTTCGAGGTGACGCTCCTGCGGGTCGGTCTCACCGGCCTTGGCGTAGTCGAAGCGCACCACGGTGGCCGTACGGGCCGCGGTCATCAGTTGCGGCAGGCTCGGGTCGCTTGCGTCCAATTGGGGGGCGGCACCCGGCGCGTCGGCCGTCCGGACCTCGGTCCCGGCCGCCCGCAGCTTGATCAACGCCTGACGGGCCGGCTCGCCGAGGGTCGCCGATTGCCACAGTCGTGCAGCGAGTCCAACCGCGGCAGCCTCTGCGGCATCGAACTCGATGGGCGGCAATTCGTAGTCGCCGCGTCGGATCCGGTAGCCATCCTCGGCATCGAAGTGGCTGTTGCGGCCGGTCTCCAGCGGCACGCCCAAGTCGCGCAGCTCTGCCTTGTCCCGTTCGAACATGCGCTTGAACGCCTCGTCGGCGGCCTTCGAGCCGTCGGCATCCTCGTAGCCGGGCACGGCGTCGCGGATGCGTTCGGCGGTGAGGAACTGACGGGTCGACAGCAGGCAGATCACGAGATTGACGAGTCGTTCCGCGCGCCTGGCAGCCATGTCTTCAAAACTAAGCCCTCGGTTACGCCTGGGCTCGGCGGCTCGCGCGCTCACCTGCACACTCACATCGACGCGATGAGCTTCTCGACCCGCTCGTCGACACTGCGGAACGGGTCCTTGCACAACACCGTCCGCTGCGCCTGGTCATTCAGCTTCAGATGCACCCAATCGACAGTGAAGTCCCGTCGGCGCTCCTGCGCTCGCTTGATGAAGTCCCCGCGCAGCTTGGCGCGGGTGGTCTGCGGAGGCACGCTCTTGGCCTCGAAGACCGTGAGGTCGTCCACCACGCGCTCGACTGCGCCCTTGTTCTGCAACAGGTAGTAGAGCCCTCGGGTGCGGGAGATGTCGTGGTAGGCCAGATCCAGTTGAGCCACCCGCGGGGATGACAGCGGCAGGTCGTGCTTGGCTCGGTAACGCTCGATGAGCTGGTACTTCGTCGCCCAGTCGATCTCACGGTCGATCAGGCTGAGGTCCTGCTTCTCGACCGCATCGAGGGTGCGGCCCCACAGTTCGAGTACCCGCTTGGACGACGCGTCCTCTCCGTTGCGGGCAACGAAATCGACCGCACGGGAGTAGTACTCACGCTGGATCTGCAGCGCCGTCGCGCCCCGTCCGGCCGCGAGGCGCACGGGGCGCGTCCCGGTGAGGTCGTGGCTGATCTCACGGATCGCGCGGATCGGGTTCTCGAGCATCAGATCGGGGAACTGCACACCCTGCTCGATCATTCGCAGGACGAGGTCGGCCGAACCGACCTTGAGGAACGTGGTGGACTCGTTCATGTTCGAGTCCCCCACGATCACATGCAGGCGGCGGTAGCGTTCGGCGTCGGCGTGCGGCTCGTCGCGAGTGTTGATGATCGGTCGGCTACGCGTCGTCGCCGACGAGACACCTTCCCAGATGTGTTCGGCGCGCTGACTGACGCAGTAGACCGCGCCGCGCGGGGTCTGTAGCACCTTGCCTGCCCCGCAGATCATCTGTCGGGTGACCAGGAACGGGATCAGGACGTCGGCCAGGCGGCTGAACTCGCCGTGCCGACCCACCAGACAGTTCTCGTGGCACCCGTAGGAGTTCCCCGCGGAGTCGGTGTTGTTCTTGAACAGGTAGATGTCCCCGGCGATGCCCTCGTCGTGCAGCCGCTTCTCGGCGTCGACGACCAGACCCTCGAGAACGCGCTCGCCGGCTTTGTCGTGGGCGACGAGACTGGTCAGCGAATCGCACTCGGGAGTGGCGTACTCGGGGTGTGAGCCGACGTCGAGGTAGAGCCGTGCACCGTTCTTGAGGAACACGTTGGACGAGCGTCCCCAGGACACCACCCGGCGGAACAGGTAGCGGGCGACCTCGTCGGGCGACAGTCGGCGCTGGCCGTGGAACGTGCACGTGACCCCGTACTCGTTCTCGATACCCATGATCCGCTTCTGCACGCCTCCACACTATCGACGTGACGCCTCCGGCGCCCACAGGAAAACGCGCCACCCGTCTTGCCAGTCGGTTTTACATAGGGCATGGTCATGTACACAAACGGGACGTGGCAACATCCTGTGTCAATTCGGCGAAGGTGGCGGAGCACGAATGCGAACTGATTCCCTGTCAGCGAACCTCTCGGGTGCGGCGCTCACCGGCGAGCGTCCGCAGTGGCGTGACCGCAAGCGGTACCTCTGGCTCCTGGGCGCGGTGGTGCCGCTGTTCCTGTTCATCGGGTGGGGTCTGGTCAACCTGACCGGACTCGGCGTGTTCTGGTGGACGGGTCCGATCGCGCTGTACATCGCTATCCCGCTGCTCGACGTCGTCATCGGCGACGACCGCAGTAACGCGCCGGAGGAGGTCGTGGCCTGGCTCGATCAGGATCGCTACTACCGCTGGATCACCTACCTGTACCTCCCCCTGCAATTCGCCTCCTTCTTCGCAGGTTTCTGGCTGATGACTCGCCATGGCGGGATGGCGGTCGTCGACCGCATCGGCATCATGGCCACGCTCGGCACGATCAACGGCGTGGCGATCAACACCGCGCATGAGCTCGGCCACAAGAAGGAGCACCTCGAACGGTGGCTGTCGCGCATCGCACTCGCCCCCTGCGGTTACGGACACTTCTTCATCGAGCACAACCGTGGACACCACGTCCGGGTCGCCACCGAGGAGGACCCCGCCTCCAGCCGGTTCGGCGAGTCGTTCTGGGCCTTCTGGCCGCGCAGCGTCTTCGGCGGCCTGCGCAACGGATGGAAATTGGAAAAGACCCGGATGCGCCGCATGGACAAGGGTCCGTGGACGATGCGTAACGACGTCCTCAACGCCTGGGCCATGACGGTGGTCCTTTGGGGCGCCGCGATTGCGCTGTTCGGCTTCGGGATCACGCCGTACCTGCTCGGCCAGGCCGTGCTCGGCTTCAGCTTGTTGGAGGCCGTGAACTTCCTGGAGCACTACGGCCTGCTACGGCAGAAGACCGAGAAGGGCCGCTACGAACGGGTCACCCCGCGGCACAGCTGGAACAACAACCACGTCACGACCAACCTGTTCCTGTACCACCTGCAGCGGCACAGCGATCACCATGCGAATCCCACGCGCCGCTACCAGTCGCTGCGGCACTTCGAGGAGTCTCCCCAGCTCCCGGCCGGCTACGCGGCCATGATCCTGCTCGCCTACATTCCTCCGCTGTGGCGCAAGGTGATGGACAAGCGGGTTGTTGCGCACTACAGCGGCGACATGACGCTGGCCAACATTCAGCCGAGCAAGCGCGACAAGGTCCTGGCGACCCACCCGCCCGCCGCCGCGACGCGGGCCGACGCGGTCGCCTGACCCGGACGACACCGCCACGACGATTGTGTGAGGCTGGAGCCCATGGCCCGGTACAGCTGCGAGGTATGTGAGTACGTCTACGACGAGACCGCCGGCGCTCCGCGCGAGGGTTTCCCGGCCGGCACGCAGTGGTCGGCCATTCCCGACGATTGGACCTGCCCCGACTGCGGGGTCCGCGAGAAGGTCGACTTCATCACCGTCGATGCCACGGTCGGCGACTCGTGAGTGAGCGGGTCCCCTACCCGGCCGCGGCGCGCACCCTGTTGCGCGACACGGTGATCTCGGCCGTGGACGAACTCGTCCGAGCGCGCGGGTGGGCGGCGACGACGATGTCCGACGTCGCTGCCGCGGCCGGAGTGAGCCGGCAGACCCTCTACAACGAGTTCGGATCGCGGCCCGCGCTCATCGAGGCCTATGTAGCGCGCGAGATCGAATCTCTGGTCGCTGAGGTCGGCGACGCGGTCCGGGCCCACGCCGACGACGCCCACCTGGCGTTGCGCAGCGCGTTCGAGTTGTTCCTCAAGCTCGCGTCCGACGAGCCGGTGGTGCAGGCCATCGTCGTCGACGCCGAGTCCGGTGAGCTCACTCGACTGCTGACCGGCCTGGGCTCGTCGCTGGCCGCCGACCGCATCGCCGAACTCATCCCGCAGGTGTGGACGCAGGTGAGCGCGCAGGACTCGCAACTGCTGGCCGGCTCACTGGTGCGCCTGGCCATCAGCCATGCGCTCGTCCCGACCGAGGACCCCGGCGTGGTGGCCGAAGGTGTCGGCCGGATATTGACCCCGTTCGTCGACCAGATCCTCGGGACCCGCGGCTGACCGACGTTCCCCCGTCGAGGGTCGCCGGACGCTGGGTGCTACTCGACCGCGGACTCGCTCACGTCGGTGTCGCTCGCCGTATCGGCGTCCTCGTCCAGCGCGTTCGGCGTGTCCGGCGTGACCTCGGCCAGCAGGCCGGTGAGCGCGGTGTCGGAGTAACGCCGGAACTTGCGCTTACCGCGGGTGCGGTCCAGGACGGCGACCTCCAGTTGGGTCGCAGAGAGCGTGCGCGGGGTGCCATCCGGGCCGCCGACCGCGCCGAGCGCGGCGACGGTGGCCACGAGCGCGTCGGACAGCCCCTGACCACTGACGAAGACCCGCTTCATCTCTGCGGTGAGCGTCTCGGCCTGGCCACCCATGACGAGGAACTCGGGTTCATCGACGATGGTGCCGTCGTAGGTGAGCCGGTAGATCTGGTCGTTCTCGGCGGTGTCGCCCACTTCTGCCACGCAGATCTCGACCTCGTAGGGCTTCTGCTGCTCGGTGAAGATCGCTCCTAGGGTCTGCGCGTAGGCGTTGGCCAGGCCGCGGGCGGTGACGTCGCGGCGGTCGTAGGAGTAACCACGCAGATCGGCCAGCCGGATGCCCGCGACGCGCAGGTTCTCGTACTCGTTGTACTTGCCGACCCCGGCGAAGCCGATCCGGTCGTAGATCTCGCTGACCTTGTGCAGCGCGGAACTCGGATTCTCGGTGACGAATATAATGCCGTCGGCATAGGTACGCACGACGGCCCCGCGGCCACGGGCGATGCCCTTGCGAGCGAATTCGGAGCGGTCGCGCATGATCTGCTCGGCCGAGGCGTAGAACGGCATGCTCATCGCGAGACCTCGCTGCGCTCGGTGTCAGGCTTCGCAAATCCTGTGCTGCTGTTCGCTCCGCAAGCGTCGCTCATGGTCAAGTCCCCTGCCTCAGGCGCCCGGGCGCGATTCACGGTCGGCGAGGATCGAGCGGACGACCACGCCGAGTTCGTCGTCCCCGACCCGCTGAGCGCCGCTGGAGGTCGCGGTCATGACGACCGGGTAGATGCCGCGGGTCACGTCCGGACCACCGGTCGCCGAGTCATCGTCGGCGGCGTCATAGAGCGACTCGACGACCACCCGGACGACGGCGTCGCGGTCGAGGCCCGGTCGCCACAGCTTCTTCAGTGCGCCGCGCGCGAACAGCGAACCGGAGCCGACCGAGTGATAGTGCTGCTCGGGATACCGGCCACCGGTGGGGTCGTAGCTGAAGATCCGTCCCGCCTTGGCCGGATCGGGCTGGTCGACGTCATAACCGGCGAACAGCGGGACCACGACGAGCCCCTGCATGGCCACGCCGAGGTTCGCGCGAACCATCGTCGCCAACCGGTTGGACTTACCGTCCAGGGTCAGTTGGGTGCCCTCGATCTTCTCGAAGTGCTCGAGTTCGACCTGGTAGAGCCGGACGAGTTCGATCGCCAGGCCGGCGACCCCGGCGATACCGACCAAGACGTAGTCGTCGGCGGCGAACACCTTCTCGATGTCGCGGTTGGCGATCAGGTTGCCCGAGGTCGCGCGCCGGTCGCCGGCCATGATCACGCCATCGGCATAGGCCGCGGCGACGATGGTCGTTCCGTGGGGCATGGACACCGCACTCCCCGGGCTGGACGGCAGGAGTTCCGGCGCCGCTCCGGCGAGGAAGTCGGTGAACGAGGAGGACCCGGGCATGGTCGCGTAGCGCAGAATCCCGTGCTCACCGGGACCTACGTTTCGACCCGATCGTTCGATGGTCAACGTCGCTCCCCGCTCGAGTCCGCCCGCACCCTGCGACCCTACCCACGACCGGCGCTCAGGCCGCGCGGGGTTCGTCGTCCGGTCGAGGGTCCAGCATCGGACCGAGGTAGAAACTGACACCCGCCGACGGCGGATCGCCGAAGATCATCTATTGACCGCCTTTTTGGACAAACGCGCGTACGAAGTCCTCGGCGTTCGTCTCGAGTACGTTGTCGATCTCGTCGAGGATTGCGTCGACGTCCTCGGTGAGCTTCTCGTGACGCTCGGCGACGTCAGCGCTGGCCTCGGCGGTGGTCTCTACCTCGTCGTCCTGCTGGCGCTGTGGCCTGGATTGACCGCTGTCGTGGGTAGGCATTGGCGGCCCCCTCTCTCACTTGACCCAACCCTAACTCGCCGACATTGCGCCTACG
>JBDTFN010000024.1:0-3657 GCA_039937915.1 Jatrophihabitans sp.
GCCATCGCCCCGCCGGTGCTGCGCACAGCGTCGAGGGCGTACGGACCGTCGGCCGGGTTGCCGATGTTCAGCGACTTGGCGATGCCGGTCGGCTTGACCGGTATCACCTCGTCCACACCGGCGGCGAAGGCGGTCGCGATCGGAGCGCACCCGGCCGACTGTGCACCGAACACCCGCCACGGGGTGTTCTCCACGAGCCCCGAGGCGGTGATCTCCTTGAACGCCTTATGGATCTTGGTCAACATCGACCCCGACGCCATCGGTGCGACGTACTGACCCGGCAGCCGCCAACCGAGCTGCTCGGCGACCTCGTATCCCAGCGTCTTGGAGCCCTCGGCGTAGTACGGCCGGATGTTGACGTTCACGAACCCGGTGTTCTCGAACTCGTCGGTCTCGGCGAGCTCCGAGCACAAGCGATTGACGTCGTCGTAGGAGCCCTCGATGCCGACGAGCGTGCCGCCGTACACCGCGGTCTGGGTGATCTTGGCCGATTCCAGATCCGAGGGGATGAACACGATCGACGGCATCCCGATGCGCGCGGCGTGCGCGGCGACGGAGTTGGCCAGGTTGCCGGTCGACGCGCAGGCGATGCGGGTGAAGCCCAGTTCGCGAGCCGCGGTGATGGCGACCGAGACGACCCGGTCCTTGAACGAGTGCGTCGGGTTGGCCGAGTCGTCCTTGATCCAGACCGGAGCGGTGAAACCGAGTTCGTCGGCCAGCCGGTCCGCGCGGATGAGCGGCGTCATGCCGGTTCCCGAATCCACCCGCGTCGCGGGGTTCTGACCGACGGGCAGCAACCCGGCGTAGCGCCACAGCGAATGCGGTCCGGCCTCGATGTCAGCGCGGGTGACCCTGGCCAGCGCGGCCGTGTCGTAACCGATCTCCAGCGGTCCCCAACACTGCGCGCACGCATGCTGGGCACCGAGCGGGAACTCGGCCAGACAGTTGCGACAGACGAGCACGGACGCGGGCGACGGCACGATGGGCCGGTCGATAAGAGCAGTCATGTCACGAGGCCTTTCCCTCATCTTCCCCGCACGAACCTCGTGCGAGCCGGAGTTGGCACCTGCGTCGCGGCCTCGTGAACGGGATGAACCCGTACGTCGAAGATGTGTCGCGCGCGGTTGCCGGGGCTTCGTCGGGCCGGTCCCTCTGCCCCTCTGGATGAGCGCTTGCTATTCAGTTGTGGCGATCGGTCTTACTCAGCCCATGATGACACAGGGCAGACGGCGGGTCAGCCGGACGTGTAGTCCGGCGTGAGCACGACCACGACCGGGCCTGCCGGCAGTTCGGCGAACTTCGCCACGACACGCTTTATGGTCGGGAACTCCTGCTGGAGCGCCTGCGCGGCGGCCTTGGCCGTGGGGTCAGCCGGGTCGTAATAGGCACAGGTGGAGACGATCTCGTTGCGCAGGTTGCCGGTGTCGCTGACCGTCCAGCCTGCCGCCCGGAACCGTGTCGCCGCGACATTGGCCAACCCGAGCGTCGTCGTGTTGTTCAGCACGACGAGCGGGACCTTGCGAGCGGCAGCGCCGGAGTCTCCCGGGCTCGAGGACGATCCTGACTGCGCCGGGGCGGACGTGGCGGCGGTGGGCGACGGGGACCTCGACGTCGACGTCGAAGTTGTCGTCGACCTTGTCGGCGCCGCAGCGGTCGAGGACTGCTTCCCAGCGGCGCTGGTGGTGGTCTGTTTGGGTTCGGTGATCGCGACGATGGCGACCACGAGCACGACGACGCCGAGAATCGCCAAGGCGATCCCGGTGAATCGTTCTCGGCGCAGGCGGCGGGCCTGTTGCCGGGCCAGCCGGCCGTGCTTGCTGTTCAGTGTCCCCAGCCCCGAAAAGTCCTAGACGTCGATACCCAAGCGTCGAGCCGACCGTTGGCGCTGGCGGCTCGCTCGCAATCGTCTCAAACGCTTGACCAGCATCGGGTCTGCGGTCAGGGCAGCGGGGCTGTCGATGAGGGCGTTGAGCACCTGGTAGTACCGGGTGGCGGACATGTCGAAGCGGTCACGGATCGCCTGCTCCTTCGCGCCGGCGTACTTCCACCATTGCCGTTCGAAGGCAAGGATCTCGCGGTCACGTCGGGTCATCCCGTCCTGGACGCTCTCGGTCTCGTCGGCTCCGGGAGTGGCGTGCGCGGACTGCATTCTGGCGGGCTCCTCCGGCAGACACGGGCGGGTGGCGGGCCTGGAGCGTGCATGTTCCCCCAGGGAATCCCACCTGTGTAATTCGACGCCTCATTGAACCACGCCGGCTCGCCGTCGACCCCCTCGGCGCGCTGTGGACAACGTCGACCGTTATCTACACATCCTTCGATCACGCCGACCGACGGCCTGTCGGTCGGCACGCTCGAGACATGTGGCCCTTTCCGGACACCGGTGAGCTGTATGCCATCGCCGCGCGCATCAGTACCCACGCCGATCATGCGCGGCTGCGTGCGGCCCGACTGCACCGACACGTCCAACATCTGCAATGGCACGGTTCGGCCGCTGACGCATTCACGCCGCTGGCCGCCAACGTCGAACAGGCGCTGCGCGAAACGGGCGCCCGCCTGGACGCAGCGGCGACGCACCTGCGCAGCCATGCGCAGTCGGTCGAGGACACCGCCCGTCGGTTGCAGGATCTCGCGGTCGAGGCGGGGCTCGACATCGTCGAGGTCATGCAGGCGAACGAGCAGGGTTCCCTCGCCCTCCTGGACGCGGGCGGTGACGCGGTGGGCTCGGTCCTGCGCCACGGCGGCGCCGGTCTGCTCGGCAGCGTGCTGGGGATTGGTTCATGAGCGCCGCGGACGGAGCAAGCCGGACATGACCCGCCCACCGCCACAACCAGTCGACGTCCACGGGGGCGCCGGGGGCATCACCGCGGTCTGCGAACAGATCGCCGCCGCGGCCGGCGAGTTCGGCCACGCGGCGAGCGAATCCCTGCACTCGGCCTGGTCGCTGCACGGGTATCTCGTCAACCCGGCCGTGACGGCCTCGGCCGTCCTCGACCCGGCCGGGTACGCGCGGTTCGAGTCCGCCCTGCTCAACGCCCTGGACGGGCTCGGCGGCCTGACCTGGGTCGGGGCGCGCTGCGGTCTGCTCGAGAGTGAACTCCGACTCGCCGCGGCCGCCTACGCGTCGGCCGACAACCTGGCCGGCATCCTCGGGGACGAGGTCGTCGGGCTGCTGAAGATCAACGCAGCGATGACGGCCGCGCTACCGGCACTGATCCGCCGCGACTACATCGGCGCCGCCGATGCGCTGGTGTCCACGGACCCGGAAATGGCCGACCTGCTCGTCGGCGCGCTCGGCATCACCGACACCATCGCCACGATCGCCACGCAGGTACCCGACGGGCACGGCGTGGTCCACGACCTGGGCATCGACGACGGCGACGTCGCCGCCCGACCGCCTCGCAGCCTGTCCGCCGTGCTGGCCGAACTGTCGCACCGCAACGACGACGCACACCACGGCGCCATCGACGTCCGCATCCTGACGATGCGTGACGGCACTCGCAAGGCCATCGTCGACATCACCGGGACGAAGTCCTGGGACCTCGGCGCGACCGCCGATATCACCAGCCTCACCACGAACGGTCGGGCGCTGATCGGCCGACGTACTGCCTACGAGCAGGGCGTGCTCGGCGCGATGCGCAAGGCCGGGATCCGCCGCGA
>JBDTFN010000025.1:0-9077 GCA_039937915.1 Jatrophihabitans sp.
TTCGCCGGTCGCCGGATCGAAGTCGAGCCACCGCACGACCACCTGCGCGTCGCGCGCGGCGATCACCCAGGGGCGGACGTTGGCATCGTGGTCGAGGCGGCTGACGACGATCTCATCGCCGACGCCCCAGGTTCGGGCCAGGGTGCGGGCGAGATCGAAGGTCAACTGGGTCATGCTGCGTCCGAACACGATACCGCTCGCGTCGGCGCCGAGCAGGTCTGCGAGGGCCGAGCGGGCGGCGGTGACGATGCCGTCGGCGTTGCGTTCTGCTGCGGTGATCGACCCGCGGTTGGACAGCGGGGAAACCATGGCTTCGTGGACGGCCCGGGCGACCGGCTCAGGGGTCTGTGATCCGCCCGGGCCGTCGAAGTGCGCGACCCCGTGCCGGAGTGCGGGAAAGTGGGAGCGCAGGTTCGCGACGTCGATGCCCATGACGTTCACTGTGTCACCTGATGCGGGTGGCCGTCCGCGGTTCGTAACACCCGGGTGCGGAATCACGCAGGGTCGGGGCGGGTTGAATCGACATCAACGCGATGAAGGGACCGCCGATGTCTGACCGGCCGATCACTGATCAACCCACCTACCGACGCACCGCCGAGGCCATCGAGCGCCTGACGCCCGAGCAGTACCGGGTGACCCAGCAGGCCGGGACCGAGGCGCCGTTCCGGAACGAATTCTGGGACGCGAAGGACGCCGGTCTCTACGTGGACGTGGTGTCCGGCGAGCCGTTGTTCGCCTCGACCAGCAAGTTCGACAGCGACTGCGGCTGGCCCAGTTTCACCGCGCCGCTCGAGCCGGCCAACGTCAAGGAGAACAGCGACGTCAGCTTCGGCATGGCACGCACCGAGGTACGGTCCGCCGCTGGCGACAGCCATCTCGGTCACGTTTTCGACGACGGTCCACCCGAGGCCGGCGGGCTGCGGTACTGCATCAATTCGGCCTCGCTGCGCTTCGTCCCGATCGCTGACCTCGAGAACGAGGGCTACGGCGCGTACACCGATCTGTTCGACTCCATCGAGAAGGGAACGCGATGACCACCGAGAAGGCGATCCTGGCTGGCGGCTGCTTCTGGGGGATGCAGGACCTCATCCGCAGACGTCCCGGCGTGATCTCGACCCGGGTCGGTTACTCCGGCGGCGACGTCGCGAACGCGACCTACCGCAACCACGGCACGCACGCCGAGTCGATCGAGATCGAGTTCGATCCGGCAGTCACGTCCTTCCGCGACGTCCTGGAGTTCTTCTTCCAGATCCACGACCCGTCGACGCGCAACCGTCAGGGCAACGACCTCGGGATGAGCTATCGCTCGGCGATCTACTACACCTCCGACGAACAGCGCGCCGTCGCCCTCGACACGATCGCCGACGTGGACGCCTCCGGGTTGTGGCCGGGCCAGGTCGTCACCGAGGTCGAGCCCGCAGGAGCGTTCTGGCAGGCCGAGCCCGAGCACCAGGACTACCTGGAGCATTATCCCAACGGCTACACCTGTCACTTCCCCCGGGCGGACTGGCGCTTGCCGCACCGGACCGCTGCCGCCGGCTGACGTGACCTGCCCGGCGGCGGTGTCGCCTGGGTAGGTTTGTGCGATGACTGCCGAGGGTGAGCTGCTCTGGGAACCGGACGCCGAGCGCATTGCCGGTGCGCGGATCACCCGGTTCGGTCGATGGCTGGCCGAGCAGGGTGGTCTCGGCTTCGGCAGCTACGACGAGTTGTGGCAGTGGTCGATCGCAGATCTCGACGCATTCTGGTCGGCATTCGCGCGGTGGTACGGCGTGCGCTGGCATGATCAGCCGACCGCAGCACTGGCCGACGCGCGCATGCCCGGTGCCCGATGGTTCCCGGGCGGGACGCTGAACTATGCCGAGCACGCGCTCTTCCCGCCGGGTGACGAGGTCGGGGACGACGACGTTGCCGTCGTGTTCGAGCGCGAGGACGGGCTGGCCAACACCCTGACCTGGGCGCAATTGCGCGCGCAGGTGGGCGCGGTACGTACGGTCCTCGCGGCACGAGGGGTGGGCGCCGGCGACCGGGTGGCGGCGCTGGTACCGAACACGGCTGAGGCACTCGTCGCGATGTTGGCCGCAGTGTCGCTCGGGGCGGTGTGGTCCTCCTGCTCACCGGACTTCGGACGCCGGGCCGTGGCCGACCGGTTCACCCAGATCGAGCCCGTGGTGCTCCTCGCGGTGGACGGCTACCTCTATGGCGGCAAGCGCTTCGACATCCGCAACACCGTCAAGGCGCTGCGCAGCGAACTTCCGACGGTGCACACCACGATCCTTGTGCCCTACCTCGATGTCGAGGCGACCCTGCCGGACACGTTGCGTTGGCCCGACGTCGTCGCGACACCCGGCGAGTTGGCCTTCGCGCCGGTCCCGTTCGACACCCCGATGTGGATCCTCTACTCCTCGGGCACCACCGGTCTGCCCAAGCCGATCGTCAATGGGCATGGCGGAATCCTCGTCGAGCACGCCAAACAACTCAGCCTGCACCTCGACCTCGGCCCGGCCGACCGCTTCTTCTGGTTCAGCACGACCGGCTGGATGATGTGGAACCTGCTCGTGTCCGGGCTCGTCGTCGGGTCGACGGTGGTGCTCTACGACGGCAACCCCGCCTACCCCGACCCGGACTCGCTGTGGCGACTGGCCGGGCGCACCGGCGTCACCGCGTTCGGGGTCTCGGCGCCGTTCATCCAGTCGTGCATGAACAACGCGGTGCACCCGAGCGCGGTCGCCGACCTGTCCGCCCTGCGCTCGGTCGGCTCGACGGGCGCGCCGCTGTCGCCGGAGGGCTTCGCGTGGGTCTACGCCGAGGTGGGCTCAGAGCTCATGCTCAGTTCGCTGTCCGGCGGGACGGACGTCTGCAGTGCCTTCGTGGGCGGTGCGCCCAATCTGCCGGTGCGGGCGGGGGAGATCGCCTGCCGGATGCTTGCCTGCGCAGTGGCGGCCTTCGACCCAGCCGGCAACGCAGTGTTCGAGGAGGTCGGTGAGCTCGTGATCACCGAACCCATGCCATCGATGCCCGTCGCGTTCTGGAACGACGCCGATGGCAGCCGACTGCGTGAGGCCTATTACGACACCTATCCAGGCGTCTGGCGGCACGGCGACTGGATCAAGATCACCGCCAGTGGATCCTGCGTGATCTACGGCCGGTCGGACTCCACTCTGAACCGCGGAGGCGTCCGGATGGGGACCGCTGAGTTCTACCGCGTCGTCGAGGACCTGCCCGGCGTACTCGACTCGCTCGTCATCGACACCTCCGGCCCCGGTGGCGAGGGGCGCCTCCTGCTGTACCTCGTCCTCGCCGACGGGACCACGCTGGACGATGTGCGCGACACCGTCCGGTCGACGATTCGCTCGGCGCTCTCACCGCGCCACGTACCGGATCAGATCGCGGTCATCGCGGAGGTTCCGCGCACGCTCAATGGCAAGAAATGCGAGGTGCCGGTCAAGCGGATCCTCGCCGGTGTGCCGCTCGACCAAGCGGTCAGCCGCGGGGCGCTGGCGAACCCCGAGGCGATGAAACCGTTCGTGGCCGGCGAGTGGGCATGAGGTTTCCGCGCCGCTTGGCCGTAGCCAGTACGCGCGCCCGCCTCGGTCGGCTGGACCGACGACTGCTCAGAGCGGCGACGGCTGGACGTGGGCCTGCGGTCGATCAGGTGATGACTACGGCGAGCACGCTCGCGAACCGCTCGCTGCTCTGGGCCGGCGTGGCCGCGGCGCTGATCGCGACCGGACGTCGACAGCCGCGCACCGCCGCCGCGAGCGGCCTGCTGGGCATCGGGTTCGCGGCGACCCTGGTCAACGGCCCCTTGAAGTTCGCCTGGCAACGGGACCGGCCGCCGGTCGACGTCGCGCCGCTGTTGCCGCTGCCGCGCACGTTCTCGTTCCCGTCGGGGCACTCGGCATCGGCACTAGCGTTCGCGACCGGCGTCACCCGGACCTTTCCCGCTGCCGGGCCGGTCGTGCTGCCGCTGGCCGGCACGGTGGCGTACTCGCGGGTGCACGTCGGCGTCCACTACCCGAGCGATGTCGCGGTCGGCGCGGCCTTCGGGGTCGCCTCGGGGTTCGTCGCAGCGCGGTTCGTGCGACGGGTACGCGCCTCGTCGGTCCACTATCCAGACGCGACGAGCCTTGATGTGACGATCCCGCGCCGGGCGCTACTGCTCTCCAGCCCGCAGGCAGGAGCGGCCGAGCATCTCGACTCGGCTCGGGCTGCCCTGGCTCGGGGCGGTGTCGAGATCGTTCGTGAATTCGGGATGGACGAGGTGGACGAACTGACCGCCGCCGTCGGCGAGGACGGCGACCCGCCGTTGGTCATCGCCGCCGGCGGCGACGGGACGGTCGGCCTGGCGGCGGGGGCGATCGCCGGAACCGATGCCGTCCTGTTCGTGCTGCCGCTGGGCACCTCCAACGATGTTGCTCGCTCGTTCGGTATCCCGCCGGACGCGGTTGAGGCGGCCAATGCGCTGTCCGGCTACCGGGTGTGCGACGTCGACGCAGGGCAGGTCGAACTGGACACCGGGAAGCACCGTTTCCTCAACGCCACCACGGTCGGTCTCAACGTGGCCTTCGCCGAACTGGCGACGAAAAAGTCCATGCGGGACAAATTCGGCGGTCTCACCTACCCGGTGGCCGCGGCTCGTGCGGTGCGTGGCTATGAACCGTTCGAGTGCACCGTCGAGATGGACGGCAGAACCCGCACCTACGAGGTGGTCCACCTGTCGGTGAGCAACGCACCGGTGTTCGGTGGGGTGCTCGGCATGCGGGTACCCGGCGCCAGCATGACCGACGGTCTGCTCGACGTCATCATCATCGAACGACTCTCCGTCGCGCGGCTCGTGCTGGCCGTCGCCGACACCGTCGTCGGTCGGCACAAGCCGGTCCACCGGGTCCACACCGCCAGGGTGCGCTCGATCCGCGTCTCATCCGCAGACACCGATCGGGACGTCGAGATCGCCTGCGACGGCGAGGTGATTGGCACACTGCCGGCCGGATTCAGCATCGAAGCCAACAGCGTGCGGGTCGCGATCCCACGTCCGTGATGGCGATCGGCAAGGGCCGTCGGCTCACTCGGTGAGTCGGCGGTACTTGCGCGCGCACAGCATCCCGAAGAACGCGCCGATGCCGATGGTCCAGGCCAGAGACAGCATCACCAGCGAACCGGTGCTGGACCCGCCGAGCAGTTCGGTGCGCTGTTGCGCGGTGGCGGTGTCGCCGAGGATGAGCGAGCGGGCGGCGTTGATGACGACGCTCACCGGTTGGTGCGTCGCGAAACCCTGCAGCCACCCCGGCATCGTCGCCACGGGCACGAACGCCGAGGACGCGAAGGTCAACGGGAAGATGATGGGGAAGGTCGCGGCGTTCACTGCCTCGGGGCTGCGCACACTCAGCCCGATCAAGGCGTAGCCCAGGCTCACGGCGAGGGCGAACAACAGCAGCAACAGCGCGGCCAGGACGAGGCCTACGGCGTTCGCCGGCCGGAATCCCACCGCGAACCCCGTCGCGATGAGGATGATCAGTCCGAAGCCGTTGTTCAGCGTGTCCGACGCGACCCGCCCGCCGAACACCGCACTGCGGGCCATGGGCAGCGAGCGAAGTCGGTTGATGAAGCCCTTCTGCATGTCGTCAGCCAGCGCGAAACCGGTGACCCCGGCGCTGAACAGCACGGTCTGCACGGCGATTCCGGGGACCAGGTAGTTGACGTAGTTGAGTCCCTGTAGGCCCTTGATCGCGCCGCCGAACACGTAGCGGAAAAGCAGCACGAACATGATGGGCGAGACCAGGTTGAACACCACCTGCTCGGGGGTGCGCAGCAGCCGCCGCAGGTTGCGACCGGCCATGGCGGACGTGTCGCGCAACGCCCAGGCAAAGCTGCTGCCGGTGGCCACGACGGGCCGGGACGGGGGCGCCGATTCCTTGGCGAGCATGGTCATGCGTTGCTCCGTTCCACGTCGTCGTCGCGGGTAGTGGTGACGTTCTGTGCGCCGTGGCCGGTCAGTGCGAGGAAGACGTCGTCGAGACTTGGTTCACGTAGTTGCAGCCCGCGGGCGGTGACGCCCTCGGCGTCCAGTGCCCGCACCACCGCCGCCAGGGTCGAGGTGCCCTTGCCGGCCGGTACCCGGACCACCTCGTCGTCCACCGCGATGTCGCCGTCGGCGACACCGTCGAGAAGGCGGCGCACGTGCGCGGCCTCGTCAGCATCGGCGAGAGTGACCTCGACGACCGCCCCACCCAGTTGTGATTTCAATTCCGCAGAGGTGCCCTCGGCGATGACGCGGCCGTGATCGACGACCGAAATTCTGTCGGCGAGTCGATCGGCCTCCTCCAGATACTGCGTCGTGAGCAGCACGGTGGTGCCATCCCGGACGAGATCCTCGATCACGACCCAGAGATCCTGACGACTGCGCGGGTCGAGCCCGGTGGTGGGCTCGTCAAGGAAGAGCACCGGCGGTTGCGCGACGAGCGCGGCGGCGAGGTCGAGGCGTCGGCGCATGCCGCCGGAGTAGGTCTTGGCCGGACGCCCTGCCGCATCGGACAGGCCGAAGCGATCGAGCAGTTCACGCGCGCGCGTCTTGGACGTCGCCGTGGCCATGTGGTTGAGGCGACCCACCAGAACGAGGTTTTCGGTGCCGGTGAGGTTGTCGTCGACGGCCGCGAACTGGCCGGCCAGGCCGATCGAGCGCCGCACCGCAGCCGGGTCGGCGACGACGTCGATACCCATGACCGTCGCGCGGCCGGAATCGGGCCGCAACAGGGTGGTCAGGACGTTCACCATGGTGGTCTTGCCGGCGCCGTTCGGCCCGAGCAGGCCCAGGACGGTGCCACGCTCGACCTCGAGCGACACGCCGTCGAGCGCCTTGATGTCGGAGCCGAAGGACTTGACGACGTTCTCGGCAGACACCGCTGAATCAGTCATACTGACAACGCTACCGGCGGGATCCGACAGAGATTCGCGTCAGGTTAACTCGCGCGCACGATCTGCAGCAGGACGACGGAGCGTGCCGCCATCGTCAACGTCGACCCTGCCTGCAGCGTGGCCTCGTCGGCCAATCCGGCAACGCAGGTCGTGTCGATCACCGTGACGTAGGCGTCGGCCCAGGGACGATCAGGCAGCGTGAAGTCCTCTGCCGCGTCGCCGGAGTGCATCAGCAGTAGGAAGGACTCGTCGATGATGGGCTCGCCGCGCGGGCCGCGGTGCCGCAGCCGACGTCCGTCGAGGTACATCCCGATCGAGCGCAAACCACCGTCGAACCAGTCCGCATCGGTGAACTCGTGACCGGCCGGATGGAACCAGGCGAGGTCTTTACAGCCGTCGCCGCCGGGCACGGCCCGGCCCTCGAAGAACGCGCTCTGCCGCAGAACCGGATGGGTACGGCGCAGTTCGAGCAGGCGGCGAACCAGGTCGAGCATGTCCTGGGTGTCCGGCCCGCCGGACCAATCGATCCACGACACCTCGTTGTCCTGGACGTAGGCGTTGTTGTTCCCACCCTGTGTTCGCCAGAGTTCGTCGCCGGCGACGAGCATCGGGGCCCCTGTGGACAGCAGCAGCGTCGAGAGCAGGTTGCGGGCCTGCCGCAGCCGAAGGGCGGCCACCCCGGGAGCGGCCGGATCGCCCTCGGTGCCGCAGTTGAAGGAACGGTTGTCGTCGGTCCCGTCGCGGCCGTCCTCGCCGTTGGCCTCGTGGTGCTTGTGCTCGTAGGAGACGAGATCACGCATCGTGAAACCGTCATGGGCGGTGACGAAGTTGATCGAGGCGATCGGCAGGCGTCCGTCGTCGCCGTAGAGGTCCGAGGACCCGGACAGGCGGTACGCCAGATCGCGTACCCCGTCCGCACCGTGCGCCCAGAACGAGCGGACGGTGTCGCGATACATGCCGTTCCACTCCGTCCACAGCGGGGGGAACTCGCCGACCTGGTACCCGCCGTCGCCGACGTCCCACGGTTCGGCGATGAGCTTGACCTGCGAAATGATCGGGTGCTGGTGGATGACGTCGAAGAAGGACGACAGCTTGTCGACGTCGTGCAGCGATCGTGCGAGCGCGGAGGCGAGATCGAAGCGGAACCCGTCCACGTGCATCTCGGTGATCCAGTAGCGCAGCGAGTCGGTGATCAACTGCAGTGGGAAGGGCCGGCGGGCGTCGTAGGTGTTCCCGCAACCGGTGTAGTCGACGTAGCGCGACGGATCACCTTCGACGAGCCGGTAGTAGGAGCCGTTGTCGATGCCGCGGAAGGACAACACGGGCCCGTCCGGCCCGCCCTCGGCGGTGTGGTTGTAGACGACGTCGAGGATGACTTCGATGCCGGCTTTGTGCAGCGCCCGGACCATCGCCTTGAACTCCCGCACCTGATCTCCGGCGCGCGCGGCGTACGCGGCGTGCGGCGCGAAAAAGCCCAGCGTGTTGTAGCCCCAGTAGTTGCGTGCGCCCCGCCGCTGGAGATGCGGCTCGGAGACGTAATGGTGGACGGGTAGCAGCTCCACCGCCGTCACCCCGAGCGACGTGAGGTGCTCGATGGCGGCCGGGTGCGCGAGCCCGGCGTAGGTCCCGCGCAGTTCGGCCGGGATGCCCGGGTGTGCCCGCGTGAAACCGCGGACGTGCAGTTCATAGATGACCGTGTCGTCCCACGAGATGTTCGGTCGGTCCTCCTCGCCCCACGGGAAGGGGTCGTGGACCACGACCGAACGCGGGACGCACGCCGCCGAGTCCGCGCCGCTGCCGGGGTAGGCCGACGGGTCGTCGACGAAGCCGCCCTCGATGGAGCGCGCGTACGGGTCGATCAGGAGCTTGTTGACGTTGTGGAACAAACCCTCCGCGGGGTCGAACGGGCCGTCGATCCGGAATCCGTAGCGCTGACCCGGTCCGACGCCGGGTAGGTATCCGTGCCACACGTGGTAGGTCCGGTCGGCCAGGGCGATGCGGGTTTCGTGGCCGTTCTCGTCGAACAAGCACACCGACACCGCGTCGGCCGTCGTCGACCAGAGGGCGAAATTCGTCCCCTCGCCGTCCCAGTGCGCTCCGAGCGGGAACGGCGTACCCGGCCAGGTCTGATCCATGCGCGCGGCAAGCGCCGCGGTGAGTTG
>JBDTFN010000026.1:0-18150 GCA_039937915.1 Jatrophihabitans sp.
GGCTCGCTCACCGAGCAGGCCGGGCGGTTTCTGGACGCCTCGGTGACGGCCGGGTTGAACATTTTGGTCGCCGGCGGAACCCAGGCTGGGAAAACCACGATGCTCAACGCGCTGTGCGGTGCGATCCCGGCGCGCGAGCGGGTCGTCAGCGTCGAGGAGGTCTTCGAACTGTCGTTGCGGTTGCCGGATGTGGTCGCGATGCAGACCCGGCAGGCGAATCTCGAGGGCACCGGCGAGATCCCGTTGCGCCGACTGGTCAAGGAAGCGTTGCGGATGCGTCCGTCGCGCCTCATCGTGGGCGAGGTCCGGCAGGAGGAGTGCCTGGACCTGTTGATCGCACTCAACAGTGGCCTGCCCGGCATGTGCACCCTGCACGCCAACTCGGCGCGCGAGGCGCTGGTGAAAATGTGTACGTTGCCGCTGCTTGCGGGCGAGAACGTGTCCGCGGCGTTCGTGGTCCCCACGGTCGCGTCGAGCGTCGATCTGGTCGTCCACCTAGGCATGGACGCCGGCGGCGTGCGCCGCGTCCGGGAGATCGTCGGGGTCACCGGTCGGGTCGAGGGCGAGGTCATCGAGACGAGCGAGATCTTCGGCACCCGACGAGGACGTCTCGAGCGGGCCGACGGCTTCCCGCCGCATCCGGACCGCTACGAGGCGGCCGGGATCGACCTGATTAGCACGCTCGGGCACCGGGCTGACCTGATGCCTGTGGCGCCGGGCATCCCAGCAGTGGGGGAGCGGTGACGTGGGCGCGCTGATCGGCCTGCTCGGTGGTCTCGGTCTGCTGCTCATGTGGCGAAGCGGGCCGCGAGCTCCGCAGCGTTCGTCCTCCCCATCGGCCGGCTGGAGTGCGCGTCGCCGGGACATGCTTCGTCAAGCGGGGGTCGACGGGGTCGGACCGGCGCAGCTGGCCGGGGTGCAGGTGGTCGTCGCCCTGCTGGCGTTCGTGCTCGTCGTCGGGCTTACTCGAACGGTCAGCGTGGCCGCGTGCTTCGGTGTGTTCGGCTTTTTCCTCCCGAGCCTGGTAGTGCGGCGGATGCGCAACCGACGGCAGGCGGTTCTGCGCGAGTTGTGGCCCGAGGCGATCGACAATCTCGCGTCGGCCGTGCGGGCCGGAATGTCCTTGCCGGAGGGGCTGTCCGCGCTGGCCGTGCGTGGACCGACCGAGCTGCGGCCGCCCTTCGCCCATTTCGCCGCGTCGTATCGGGCGACGGGACGCTTCGGAAATTGTCTGGACGTGTTGAAGGACGATCTCAGTGATCCGGTCGGGGATCGGGTCTGCGAGACGATGCGGGTCGCGCGCGAGGTGGGCGGCAGCGACCTCGGAACGGTGCTGCGTACCCTGTCCGAACTGCTGCGCGCCGACGCGCGTACTCGCTCGGAACTGGAGACCAGGCAGGGCTGGGTGATCAACGCCGCGCGCCTCGCGGTGGCGGCGCCCTGGCTGGTGCTGTTGCTGTTGGGGACGCAGTCGGAGACGTTGCGCGCGTACGACTCGCCCGGTGGCTCGTTGCTGTTGGCCATCGGCGCCGCGGTCTGCGTGATCGCCTATCGGGTGATGTTGCACATCGGCAAACTGCCCGAGGAACAGCGGGTCCTGCGGTGACCGCCATCTGGTTCGTCGGCGCCGGGATCGGGCTGCTCGCCGCACTGGGCGTCATCGTGGCCGTCCGCGCCACGCCACCCATGCGCCCGGTTCGACTTGCCGACCGCATCGCCCCGTATCTCGGCGACACGCCGCCCCCGTCGAGGCTGCTCGCTCGGCCGAGCGCCACCAGCGCGCCGTTCGCCGTCCTGCGCCGGGTCTTCGGCCCGGTTCTAGGCGAGGCGGTGACCTTCGTCGATCGGGTCGTGGGTGGATCCGTCTCGGTCCGCCGCCGGTTGTCCGGTCTCGGCTCGTCGATGACGATCGAGGAGTTCCGGATCGAACAGGTGCTGTGGGGCGTGATCGGGACGGTGTCCGGGGCACTGCTCGTCGGTGTCGGTGGTTTCGCACGCGGTGGAATCGACCCGTTCCTGGTCGTTCTGGGCGCGTTCGCCGGCCTGCTCGGCGGCGTGCTCGGCCGGGACTGGTGGCTCACCCGGCAACTGGAGTCGCGCGAGCAGGCCATGCTCTCGGAATTCCCGGTCGTCGCCGATCTGCTCGCGCTGTCGGTGGTCGCGGGTGAATCGCCGATCGACGCTCTCGAACGGGTCTGCCGCTTGACCGGCGGCGAGTTGGCGCGCGACCTCCAACGGGCGCTCGGCCGCGCTCGATCCGGCACCCCGGTGGCCAAGGCGCTCTCGGACCTCGCCGAACAGACCACGATGGAGTCATTCTCGCGGTTCCTGCAGGGGCTCGTTGTGGCCATCGAACGGGGCACGCCGCTGGCCGACGTCCTACGCGCCCAGGCCGTCGACGTCCGCGAGGTCGGCAAGCGCGCGCTGCTCGAGGCCGGTGGCCGCAAAGAGATCTCAATGATGGTCCCGGTCGTGTTTCTGATCCTGCCCGTGACCGTGCTCTTCGCGCTTTTCCCCGGACTGCTCACGCTCACGTCGCTGTCCCGATGACCGATGCACAACACAGAGATAGACCCGGAGGAGGACGAATGATCCTGCTGAGACTGCTCAGTACCTGGCTGCTGGGTCCGTTGGCGCGAGCGCGCCACGACGACGCCACTGAGGGGAACGACCGGGGGGACGTGCCGGGCTGGGTGATGGTCACGGTGATGACCGCGATCCTGGTTGTGGCAATCCTCGGCATCTTCGAGCCACAGATCAAGGACGCGCTGTCGGGAATCATCGACTCGGTCAGCGGTGGCGACAAGTAGCGATGCGACGCCGGGTCAAGGGCGACGACGGTGCGGCGGTGATCGACTTCGTCATGATGTCGATCCTGCTGATCCTGCTGCTGTTCGCTGTACTTCAGGTGGCGGTGTACTTCTATGCCCGTAACGTCGCCGCCTCCTCGACCGCGGACGCCGCGCGCTACGCCGCCGCCGAGGGGATCGAGCCGGGCGAGGGCGCGCAGCGGGCCGAGCAACTGATCCGCCAGGGCCTCGCGGATGCTGACGCAGCGATGATCCACTGCACCGGCCGGGCCGGCCAGGACGTCCGCTCGGGCCTACCGGTGACGACGGTGCGCTGCGCCGGCCGCATCCGCCTGCTCTTCTCCCCGTTGAAGATGCCACTGCGGATCGTGGTGACCTCGTCGGTGCTTGACGAGGGGCGACCGTGAGGAGCCTCCTGACCACGATCCGCAACAGGCTCGCCGACGCCGACGCCGACGCCGACGAGCGCGGGAGCGCGATCGTGGAGTTTGTCTTCGTGGCGGTGGTGGTCATGGTGCCGCTGATCTACCTGATCGCCGCCGTCGCGACCGTGCAGCGCACGGAACTTGCCGTCACCCAGGCCGCCCGCGACGCCGGGCGGGCCTACGCAACCAGTGAGACCGCCGCGCAGGCCGACCTGCGCCTCGACGCCGCAGTGCGACTGGCCCTCACCGACCAAGGCCTGCCTGACGATGCCGACGTCACCGTCGTCGAACCCGGCAGCGACTGCGAGCACGGACCTCGCGTGGCGCCGCAACTCAACCCTGGAGCGGAGTTCACCGTCTGCGTGGCACGTCGCGTCGAACTCCCCGGCGTTCCATCGGTCCTGGCTGGACGCGGCGTGCGCACCGTCGGTGCATATGTCGTGCACATCGACGACTTTCGCGAGGCCCCGAATGACTGAGCGCCGCCCGCACGACGATCAGGGCTCGACCATCCCACTCATCCTCGGGTTCTTCCTCATCGCGCTGATCATGGTGGCCGGCTCGGTCTCGCTCGGGCAGGCCTTTGTCCAACAACGCGACCTGCAGGACGTCTGCGACGGAGCCGCGAGCGCGGCCGCGGCCAGCGCGGGCAGCCTGGACCGCACCACCGACGTCGGGACGTCGGACTCGCTGCGGTTCGCCGACGCCGATCAGCAGATCGGGCGGTACCTGGCCCGCGATCCGTCCCGGCGCGGGGTTCAGGTCGCGGCCACGCTGTCGCCCGATCGCACCCGGGTCACCGTGCGCTGCGTGCAGAACCGTCCCCTCGCGTTCGGCACGTTCTTCGGTCGCGCGACCGTCCGGCATACCGCCGTCTCGACCGCTCGCGCCGCCGTCATCGATTGACCGGCCGTGCGAGGATCGCCCGATGGCAGCCGACGCCCGGGTCACCCAGGTCGCAGAGGGGACGTACCTCGTCCTCGGGACGGACGTCAACTGGATCCTGCTGCGCGACGGCTCCGATCTCACCCTCATCGACTCGGGTTGGGCGGGCGACCTACCGCGCGTGCTCGCGTCGATCCGTGAGATCGGCGGCCAGCCCGAGGACGTCAAGGCGATTTTGCTCACGCATGCGCATATTGATCACATGGGAGCGGCCAACCACTTCCGCGACGAGTACGCGACGCCGACCTACCTGGACTCGGTCGAGGTATCGCACGCCCGGCGCGACCATCTCGAACAGGCCGGGCTGCGCGACGTGATCAAGAACCTGTGGCGTCCGGGCGTGCTGTCGTGGACGGCACGCGTCGCCCGGGTCGGTGCGTTGAAGGACGTCGTCATCCCGCACGCGCTCCCGTTCCCGGCCGAAGGGCCGCTCGACCTGCCCGGCCGGCCCACACCTATCGCCACCCACGGCCATACCTCCGGACACAGCGCCTATCTGCTGCCCGAGGTCGGCGGCATCGTCACCGGCGACGGGCTGGTCACCGGGCACGCCGCGACGCCGTACGACGGGCCGCACCTGCTCGGTCCGATGTTCAACCACTCCCAGGAAGACGCGCTGCGGGCGCTCGATCCGCTCGAATCCCTCGACGCCGACCTGCTCCTGCCCGGCCACGGCCCCGTCCACCGCGGGCCGATTGCGGGTGCCGTCGCCACCGCGCGGGAGCGTGCGTCGCGGTGAGGCCGGCCCCGCGCCCGCTCACATGAAGTAGTCGGGCCGGCTGACGTAGGTGTCGGTGAGGAACATGACCCCGGCGGTCTCCTGCAACAACGGGCGCAGGCCGGCCAGCAGCGCGTCGGCCTTGTCGTCGGGGACGACCGTGATCAGCAGTTCCAGGGTGGCCTGCTGGTTGAACAGCAGTCGTCCCTGGTGGTAGCCGTGGTGTCCGAGCCCGGACACACCGGACAGGCTGGTGTAGCCCGTGGCTCCGGCGGAGCGGAACAGTTCGTGCACGGCAGGGGCGTCGGCGCCGGTGACGACGACCTCGATCTTGATCATTTTCGTCAGTGCGTCGCGGTTCATGTCAGGCTCCTCTGCTGTTGCTGGGTCGGGGTGGTCCACGGCTGCCACCCGGTCCGGGTGCGCTCCTGCCACGGCTCGGTGGGGTTCTCGCGGGCGACGAAGGTGAACCAATCGCCGTTGAGTAGCTCTTGCAGGATCGTGTTCCGATCCACGATCTCGTCGATACGGGCGATCGGCGCGTAGATGACGGTGAGCAGCCGCATGGCCTCGTGGACGAGGTCCTCGCCGTAGGCGACCGACTGCCACGGCAGGCCGAGTTGCAGGTCCCCGGCGTGCCCGGCCAGCACACCGACCCCGCCCAGGACGTTGTGGATGGTCTTCGTCCCGCTCCCGAACGTCTGCGGGCTGACCGCGGAGAAGTAGTACTGGGCGTTGATCCACTGCGCGACGATCAGCGGCGCGGTGAGGATGGTCTCCAGCGCGGCCCCGGCAGGGTCGTCCTCGTGCCGGTAGGAGTGCAGGAACGCGCGTCGGTGCAGATCGATCCCGCGGGTATGGCTGCGCGGTCCGATGATGAACGAGGCGTTGCCGACCAGACCCCATTCCGGGTAGACCTGCGCCCAGTCGGCCGACCGGGTGCGCGCATGCCGGCCGGCGCGGGCAAGGTTCTGCTGCGCCCGGGCCGAAGCGCCGGGCAGCGTGGCGCACCGCTCGGCGGTCAGCAATTGCCCGGCGGCCGTGAGGTCGAGGCAGAGCCGCTCGAGCTCGCTGCGGTGGTCGGCCGGGACGAGATGTTCGTCGAGCACCACGACGGTGTCAGTGGCCGTGTCGTGCTCGGCCGCGACGAACCAGGTGTCGGCCGGGATGTGGATGTCGTGTTCGGCCAGCCCGTCGCGGACGGTGGAATCGTTGAGGATGGCCACGGCGACGCGTGCGGCCGGCCCGCCACGCTGCCCGCCGCAGGCCCCGCAGTCCAGCGAGGCCTGATACGGGTTGTTGGTGGTCGCGCTGCCGTGGCCGCAGAACACGACGAGCCGGGCGAAGTTGCGGGTCAGGCCCATCGTGCTCAGCGCGACGCGGGCGTAGAGGACCCGGTCGTTGACGCTGAACCCCTCGTCGATGTCGATGGTCGTGGCCACCTGTGGCACCGCCCAGCGGCGGACGAGCCGGGCCACTGCGGCGCTGCTGCGCGGAAACGCGGTCCGGGCCGCACTCACCGGCCCGGACACCCAGCCGGTGGCCTCGGCGAGGGCGAAGGGGCTGAGCGCATCGTCCTTCGCGCGGTGGAAACCGTCGTCGGCGCCGATGATCGCCTGACGCCCCTCACGACGGCGGGCCGCGGCTGCTCCGAGATCGGGTGCCGGGATCTCGGCGGCGGCGAAGACCGGCTGGATCAGCACGGGGCACAGATCGCGCGCCCCGCCCTCATCGACGTCGGTGTAGCGGACGGCCGCCGCGAAGAAGCCGGCGAAGCCGAGCGTCTCGTAGTCACCGATGGCCTCGAGGTGTCGACGCAGGCCTTCGGAGCGGGTGTCGATGCAGCAGACCAGTTGCGCGGGTGGTCGCGGCGCGGCCATCGGCGCCGGCGTCGGATCGAGCAGCGTGTCCAGCAAGGCGTCGCGGTAGTGGTATTCGAACGCCTCGAGCCAGACCTGCACCCGATCCTTGGCCGGCAGGGAGGTCAACACCCGCGCGACGGCGGTGAGTTCCGCGTCGGACGGGCGCTCGACCTCCAGCGCGGCGCACACGTCCGCCGCGCGGTGCACCAGGCCGGGGACGGTGACGCCGCTGCCGGGGAACAAGGTGGTCACCGGCGTGGGCGGCCGGGGCTGGTCGGCCAGGAGCAGGGCCTCGTAGGTGAGCCGGACGGCGAGGTAGTCGAGCAGATCGATGCGCGCGCCCGCCGAATGTTCCGTACGCCAGCGGATGTGGGCGGCCCAGCCGGGTTGTTCGGTCAAGTGCGCGGTGACGTAGTCGCGGTGGGCCTGCTCGGTGACGCCCAGCGCGTCCAGCGCGTCCAGGGCGGCATCATCGGCCCGATCCGGCAGCGAGCGCAGAGCGCCGCGCACCGCCCGGGACAGCGTGGGGTCGCGGTGCGCCAGGGCGCGCCACGCGGGATAGAAACCGTTCTCACGCCCGGGCATCGACCAGGAAGTCGTGTCCGAGGTGAGGAAGGCGGCGCACCAGCGACTGGTCAACGACGCCACGCGATCTGCGGTCGCTGGGGAGGCCTGCTCACTGGCCGTCCGGAACACCCGTGCCGGGTCGGGCGCCTCCCGGCCGTGCACCAGGTCGGCGCTGAGCAGGCTCAGCGCATCGACCGACTGCCGGCCCAAGGGCAGGAGTGGTTGGTTCGCCGCCGTCGGGTAGCGGCGGGTCAGCACGAGGTCCAGGTCCTCGGCGGTGATCCTGCCCTGCGCGTAATGGCGCCGGTACGCCTGTTCGGTGAGGGTGCCGCGCGCTCCGTACAGTTCGCCGGCCCGGTCAGCTGCCTCGGCGAAGCTCGAGCGGCGCAGTCCGTCGAGCGGGTTCACCGCGATGAACGTGGGCAGCGGGTAGTGGGTGGGCAGGACCCGCGCGGCGATCGTGACGGTCGCCCGAAGTCGCGCCCGGTCCATGTCGCGGGTCGAGGTGGACGCGGTGGCGGTGTGCGTGGCTTCGATAGGGATGGTCATGACGCTGCTCCAGTGCCGGCGAGGTCGAATCGGGCGTGCGGGACCCCGACGCGCATCCGGCGCCGGGCGGTCGTGGGGCCAGAGCGGGCCGGCTCCACCTGACCGGCCGCCAGCGCTCGCACGTAGAAGCTCTCGCGCAGGTCGGTGAGCCGCGTACGCCCGGCCAGGCGGATGAACATCGACAGCGCAGCGAGGGCGACGGCGGTGCCCAGCAGGACCCCGACCGCACCGGCCGTTGCCCCGGCCGCGGGTAGCGCCGGGCGAAGCGCGGTGCCGAACGTGTGCACGAGCCAGACGTAGGCCAGTGACGCGACGCCGATGACGGCACTGAACACGAGCGTGGCCGACAGGCCCCCGGCCCGGCGCAGCCAGGAGTGCAGCGCGGTGGCGGCGCTGGCCCACGCGAAGATCAGCAGGACGGTGGTCGACGCCGTGCGGGTATCGGTGGCGATGAGGTACTGCGCGCCCAGCAGCGTCGCCGCCGGTACCGCCACGGCGAACGCGAGCGCACCGGCTGCGCGGGTCCGGCCCCGGCGCGGGACGGGGGGTGCCGCCGCATGCCGCAGCACTCGACGGGTCTGCGTCCCGGAGGACAGGAAGAGGCTCGCCTTGTACATGCCATGCGCGATCAGGTGGAACAGTCCGGCGGCGTAGAGGCCGAGACCGCAGGTCATCATCATGAAGCCCATCTGCCCCATCGTGGAGTGCGCGAGGCCGCCCTTGATGTCGGGTTTGGTGAGCATCAGCGCACCGGCGTACGCGGTGGTGAGCGCGCCGGCGACGACGGCGAGGGTTACCGCCGTGGCGCTCGGGCGCACCACCGGGGCGAGCCGGATCAGCAATACCCCGCCGGCGTTCACCACGCCGGCGTGCAGCAACGCCGATACCGGAGTCGGCGCGGCCAGGGTGGCAGGCAGCCAGTTCGCGAACGGCAGTTGCGCGGAGCGGGACAAGGCGGCGAGGACGACCAGGCAGCCGATGACGCTCGACGTCGCCGGATGTCCGGACAACCGTCCCGGCTCGAGCTCGTGCAGAGGAACGGTTCCGAACTCGAGCGAGGCGAGGACAACGGCCAGCCACAAGGCGGTGTCGCCGAGCAGGAAGGCTCGAGCGGTGCGAGCCTGCCCGACGCGGGCCGCGGGTAGCTGTCGGTAGGTGCCGAGCAGGAGCCAGAGTGCGATGCCGGCGCTACTCCAGCAGATGGCGAACGTCGCCAGCGTCCCCGAGGTCACCAACGCTGCTGACGCCGCGGTCAGCAGACCGACCGTCGCGCTGAACCAGTTCGCTCGGGAATCACCGGCGAGGTAGCGGCCCGCGAAGGCCTGGACGACGGTGGAGACCGAACCCACCAGCAGCAGCAGCGTGACCCCCACGCGGTCACCCGCCAGGGCCAGCGCGGACCCCGGACCTCCGAGCGTCGCGACTTCGCCGCCGGGACGGAACACGATGACCGCCAACCCGATGCTCAGCACCAGACTCAGGCCGGCAGCGGCGGTGCAGATCCGCCCGACCAGTCGTGCCGCCACGAGCCGTGGGCCCGCGGTGCCCGCGAACGCCCCGGCCAACAAGGGAGCTCCGACCACCGCGGCCAGAAGCGCGCTGGTGCCGGTCATGTCCGTCCCACCAGGTGTGTGCCGGGGGTCGGGCCGGGTTCCGCGCCCAGACCGACACCGGCCAGCGCGGCGAGGACGGCCACCTCCACCGCCGGGCCCGCGGCGTGGACCATCAGCGGCGTCAACAGCGTCCCGTCCGCGGCGAGACACCGTTCGTCCTCGGCCTGGGTCCAGAACACGTAGGCGCCGTCGGCGTCCGGGAACCGAGCAGTCACCATGGCCTGGATCCGGGTTCCCGTGGCCGCCGGGTCTGCGGACGACAGGGCGGCGAGGACGGTGATCCCGTGCCGGCGAAGAAGCGCACAGGCGTGCTGGAGCCGGTCCCGGTCAGATGCCGATCGGAGCCAGCAATCGGGCACGGCGCTACTGCCGACGTCCGGAACGCAGTGGCAGGGCGCCGGGTGCGCCTGCTCGACCGGCCCACGAACCGGGTCAGTGACGTTGCTACTCGTCATTGCATGTCCTCTCCTACCGCGCCGACGGCCGACGCAGTAGGAGCATCACACGACTTCTGATACGCGTCAATAATGTCGCGTATTGAAAGTAGGGTTATGTATGTCACGTCTTGTAGAGTTGGCGAATGGCGGACTGGACGTTCTTCACCAATCACGGCCACGTGCTGTTCTGCATCGCCGCGGATCCAGGCATCCGGCTGCGCGATGTCGCGGAACGAGTCGGGGTCACCGAACGTGCAGCGCAGCGCATCGTCGCCGACCTCGTCGAGGCCGGCTATCTCTCACGGGTGCGGGACGGACGTCGCAACCGCTACGAGGTGCGCACCGATATGCCGTTGCGGCACCCGGTCGAGAACAAGCACCGGATCGGGGAGGTTCTGACGCTGCTGCAGGGCCGCGGGTCCGCGCCCGGGGCGGCGTGAGGACGACGCGTCAGGAGGCGAGCGACCCGCCGAAGATCTGCCAGGCGAGCAGGGACTTGGCGATGAGGCTGAGCACGAGGTAGGTCTTCTCCCCGAACGCGTAGCTGCGCCACGGACCGATCTCGCGATACTGCAGCCACTGGTTCAGCGCGAAGGTGAAGAACAGGATCAGCAGCGAGACGAAGATGCCGATGACGAAGCCGGGGATCTGCTTCGCCCCGACGAGGTTGATCAGGATCGCGACCCACGGTGCGGCGCCGGCCACCGTGCCGAACCAGAACGGCACCATCGTGGTCCGCTCGCGTCCAGGCGGATTCATCCGTTCCTGCAGCCAGCCGAAGAGAATCATCGCCACGTTCGCGCCGATAATCGCCACGATGGTCGTGATGCCGGTGAGACCGAAGTAGAAACCGATCAGGACGATCATGATCGTGGCGCTGAAGGAGTACTCGATCCAGCGGGCCCGGTTGATCCCGCCGCGCAGGTCGGACTCGTACACCCGACGGAAGGCCGTCGCGGTGAGCAGATGATCGAGTGCAGCCAGGAACAGGAACACGGCAATGGCCGGCCCGATGGCGACGTCGAACAGGTGCGCAGGTGCCGGTTCTTTCGTCCCGGGCGGACCGGTCGGGTACGAGGACGTGACCGTGATCGCGAACCCGCTGCTCAGCACCAGGATCGCCACCGCCTGCGCAGCGTGCAGCACGGTGAGACCGAGGTTCCAGCGGCGCAGCCCGGCGAGTCGGGCGTCGTCCACGCCGTTCGCGGTCGCTGTTGATCGGTCTGATCCTGACTTGCCCACGGACATCGCGGTACCTCATTTCGTCAGGTAACGCAGTACCCATCTTCGCGCCGCAAAGCGCAGGATTCGGCTATGGGTTCGTAGAATTCGACGGATGCCCAGGCTGATCGTGCTGAACGGACCGCCCGGCAGCGGTAAGTCCACTCTCGCGCGCCGCTTCGTCGACGAGCACCCCATGACGCTGAACCTTGAGATCGACGGGCTACGCCGAATGCTCGGCGGCTGGAAGACCGATCCTCATGCGGCCGGGGAACGGGCCCGGGAACTGGCGCTGGCGCTGGTCGCGAACCACCTCGAAGCCGGGTACGACGTCGTCGTGCCGCAGTACCTCGGGCGGGTCGACTACCTGGCCCGGTTGGCCGACGTTGCGCGCACCACCGGCGCCGACCTGCACGAGTTCGTCCTGCTCGACACCAAGGACGTCCTGATCGCGCGATTCGCCGCTCGCACCGCCGCGGCGCGCGAGCCGGCGCACCTCGACGCGCAGGAGATCCTCGACCGGGTCGGCGGGACGAAACAGCTCGAGGCCATGTACGACCGTCTGTTGCTCGTCATCGGCGCGCGGGCGCACGCCCAGGTCGTGCCAGCCCGCGAGGGCGAGATCGAGGCCACCTACCGGGAGTTCCGCCGCCGCCTCGACCAGTGAGAGCGGGTCAGTCGACGTCCACGACGAGCGGCGCGTGGTCCGAGGGTCCCTTGCCCTTGCGTGCGTTCCGGTCGACGTAGGCGTCACGAACCGCGCCGGCCAGGGGTGCCGACGCGAGCATCAGGTCGATCCGCATGCCCTCGTTCTTGTGGAACCGGCCGGCCCGGTAGTCCCAGTAGGTGTACGGGGTGTCGTACTTCAGGGCCCGCGCCGGTACGTCGGTGAGCCCCGTTTCCCGCAGACCGTGCAGCGCCGCGCGCTCGGGTTCGGTGACGTGGGTGCTGCCGACGAAGGCGGACACGTCCCACACGTCCTCGTCGCTCGGCGCGATGTTGAAGTCACCGAGGACGGCAAAGCGCTCGTGAGCTGGGAGCTCTTGCGCCACGGTGGCCCGTAGCGCGTCCAGCCACCGCAGTTTGTACTCAAAGTGCGGATGCCCGACCTCGCGTCCGTTCGGGACGTAGACCGACCAGACCCGGACGCCGCCGCAGGTCGCCCCGACCGCGCGCGCTTCCACGGCGTCGAGCATCGCGTCCTCGGGCTGATAGCCGGGTTCGTCGAGCAGGCCCCGGCGGACGTCAACCACCCCCACGCGGGACAGGATCGCGACGCCGTTCCAGCGTCCGGTTCCGTAGGCGGCCACCTCGTAGCCCAGCGCACCGACCTCGTCGGCCGGGAAGGCGTCGCTGCTGGTCTTGAGCTCCTGCAGGCACAGCACGTCGGGCTCGACCTCGCCGAGCCACTCGATGAGCCGCGGCAGGCGCGCAATGACCGAATTCACGTTCCAGGTGGCGATCCGCACGTCCTCAGCGTGGCAGAGCTGGCGCAAAGTCGCTGCGGCGGTGTATCACCGGCGCAGACACCAGCGAGGGAGACCACGATGGACGACACGCGGCTCGGAGCGATCGATCTCGGTCTCGGCGCGCCCAACGGCTATGCCCCCGGGGACCTCACCAACCCGCGCGCGGCGGTCGCGGCCGGAGAGGTGCCCTACCTCGCCGTCGACGGCAGCACCCCGGACGCCGATCCCGTCCTGGAACTTCGCATCCACGGCATCGGAGGCGCGCCGGCGGCGACGAACCTGCAGACGCCGCAGACCGTCCAGGTAGGCGGGGACGCCACCGCCGGGTTCTTCCGCCCATGGTTCCCCGGCGGCCGTGCGGCCGGGCAACCGCGACGAGAGGCCTACTGCTGGGGGGGACTGACGACCCGGGCCTCCAGTCGTGCCCTGTGGCTGCTGCTGGTCTCGTTCATGCTGGTCAACGTCGCCCACTGGGCGCTGCCCGCGCCGGGGACCCGTCGCCAGCACGCCGCCCGGTCGCTCTCGCGAGCGATCCTGCGTCTGCTCGGGCTCGCACTGACCCTGGCCTTCACCGCCACGGCGGTCACCCTCGTCGCCGACCTGCTGGCCTGGCAGGGGGCTGGACGAGGGGTGTTGCCGTCCTGGCTGGGCTGGTTTGCCCGCCGCGACCCCGGGTCGCGGCTGGCCATCGCCTTGCTGGTGGTCTCGGTCGGTCTTGCCGGGCTCGTCACCGCATGCGTGCGGACGTCGAAGTCCTACGAGAGTTGGGGGACGAGCGCCGCGTCTGACAACGATCCGGCCTGGACGCTCACCCACCCCGCCTTCTGGCGCGGCGAGCGCGTGGTGAACCGGCAGCGCAACCTCCATGTCGCCGCGTCGTCCGCGCTCGTTCTGGTGTTCGCGGCGCTCCCGCAGGGCAAGGCCGAGGTGGCGCGGGTGGTTTTGCTGGTCCTGGCCGGGCTGATCGGCGTCACGGCGGTCGGGCTCATCGTCTCCCCGTGGGCCGATCGGTCCAACGTCGCCGGCATGGCCGAGCGCTGGAGCGATGTCGCCTCGCGGTGGTTCGCGATCGGCGCGGCTGCGCTGACGCTGGGCGCCAGCACCTCGCGCTTCTGGTGGGACGTCGACGTGCGGACCCAGGCCCTGCCGGGCGACCAACTCGTCCAGACGATCATCGTGCTGACCGAGGTCGGGCTGCTGATCGCGCTGATCCTCGCCGTGGTGGCCCAGTCGCCGTGGCGGGCCGGTCGCGAGGTGATGGTGTTCGGGATGACCGCTCCGTTGCTGGCCGGTCTGGCCTGCGTGATCGGGACGATTTTCAGTGCGTCCCTCATCCTGGCGGTGGCCAACACGCTCGGGACACCGCAGGTGACGGTCTCGACCGCGGACGTCGGCGGGGAGACGCTGCTGCTGCCCTCGACGGTCTACGTCGGCGGTGTGGGTCTGATCGGCGCCCTCATCGTGGTCGTGCTCGTCGCGATCTACGCAGTCGCGTGGGAGCGGTTCGAAAGGGACCGGCTCGCACGGACCGACCACGGCCGCGACTCCGACTGCGTGATCGACGCCTACCCGGTGCGCGGTGGGCCGGAGTCGATCCGTGCCGTTGCCGACACCTGGGCACGATCCTCACTCACCGACCACGCGGCGGCCGGGTTGGCCGTGGTCATCGTGCCGACCATCGTCGCCATGGTGGCGTACCTGATCTGCCTGCAATCCGGCGTCGAAAGCGGGTTCCTGGGCAAGGTCGCAGCGATCGGCGGCACCGCGGGTGTGGCGGCGACGGTGTTCTTCCTCGCCAAGCTGCGTTCGGCCCTGGTGAATGTGTCGACCCGCAAGCGGCTGGGCTCGCTGTGGGACATCGGGACGTTCTGGCCGCGGGCCTGCCATCCGTTCGCGCCGCCGTGTTACGCCGAACGTTCCGTCCCGGAGGTCGTCAGCCGGATCCGACGGGTGGTCGGCGACGTGGTGCGGGCGGTGGACGATCCCGCTCACGGGCAAGATGTCACCGGGGCCGGTGGGCAGTCCTACGAGGCTCATTCGCCGGTGCTGCTGACCGGCTACAGCCAGGGAACGCCGATGTCGGTGGCCGTGCTCGCGCAGTTGCCGGCGGAGGTTCGCCGCCACGTGTCGCTGCTGCTGCTCGCGGCACCGGTGCGGCGCCTCTACGGCCGGTCCTTCCCGGCCTACTTCGGCCCGGAGGCACTGCGACGGTTGAGGATCGACCTGACCGACCACGGCGACGCCGTACGTTGGCGGACCCTCGTCCGGAGGAGCGATTTCGTCGGCGGGCCGGCCTTCGACGCTCGATCGAATCCGGACGACCATCACGCGGTGGACCGGCTGATCCTGGACCCGCCCGTTCTGTGGCCGGACAGCGACCCCTCGCCACCGCCGACGCATCGGCACTCGAACTTCTTCTCCGACCCGCAGATCACCGCGTCGGCGCGGGAGATGGCGGGTCTACTCGACCTCGACGCATTCCGGCGTGGCGTGCAGAGCGACCGGGCTCAGCAACTGCCGACGGCAGGTGAGTCGAACGAGTTCAGCGCCGGCGACGGCGAACAGCAGGACGAACAAAGTCAGGAGCAGGTTGGTCACGGGGCTCAAGTACCCGGTCGCTGAGGGCCGGAAACCGAACAGTGGTCGTAAGCACTTCATCTGATTCTGACCGCGCTGGGCGTGATTGGATCGGGTACGCGGACTTTCCGCCAGCCCCCTATCCATGCGCGACGCTCAGGCGCGCCGACGCCGCGGGAGAATCTCTGACTTCGACGCTGGTGGCCGACCCGGTCGTGTCGCAGGCACCTCCGCCTGCTCCGCGTCCTCGACCCTCCAGCCAGCGCGTCGGCGTGGTCGTCGTGATCGTCGTCACGGTCGTCGCCGCGGTACTGCGTCTGTACCGGTTGCGCAGCGGCTACGCCCACGGCGTGGTCGATTACGACAGCGGGGTCTACTTCGGCTCGTCGCTGGACCTGATGCACGGTCGGTTGCCGTATCGCGACTTCGTGTTGGTCCATCCGCCGGGCATCACGCTGCTCATGACCCCGCTCGCCTGGCTGAGCTCGCTCATCGGCACCGCGTCGGCGATGGGTCTGGCCAAGGTCATGACTGCACTGGCCGGAGCGGCCTCGGTCCCGCTGGTCGCGAGGCTGGTGTGGCACCGGGGGGTGCTGGTCGCCGTGCTTGCGGCCGCGATCGCCGCGGTCCAGGTGGACGCGGTCACCGCGGGCTTCGGGCTACTGCTCGAGCCGTGGGTGGTGCTGTTCTGCCTCCTCGGCGCTGTGCTGACCTTCCACGCAGACGAGCCGGCGCAGGGACGTCGCCTGCTGTGGGGCGGCATCGCGTTCGGCTTCGCCTGTGCCGTCAAGATCTGGGCCTTCGCGCCGATGCTCGCCGTGCTACTCGTCCTGATGCCCGATCGGCGTCGGGCGGCGCGGCACCTGGCGGGCGTGGCGATC
Organism: Jatrophihabitans sp.; assembly: GCA_039937915.1. Lineage (GTDB taxonomy): Bacteria > Actinomycetota > Actinomycetes > Mycobacteriales > Jatrophihabitantaceae > Jatrophihabitans. The sequence goes on from JBDTFN010000026.1 coordinate 16,075, forward strand.
GGTTTTCTCGTGCCTGTGCTGCCCTTCGCGGTGCTGGCGCCGGGAGCGTTCGTCCACGATGTCTTCACGGTGCAGCTTTTCCGCTCGACCGACCAGCGAACCGCATCGGTCTTCCGGCTTATCCACCTGTTCAGTGTGGGGCCCCCCACCACCCACCTACCGGACGCAGCACGGGGGTGGCTGATCACGGCCGGGCTCGTCATCGCGGGGTCGGTGGTGGTGCTGTGGGTGTGCCTGGCCCGACGAGCAGCGCCGTTGGAACGGTTCGCCGTCCTCGCCGCCGTCGCGGTGGTCGGGATGCTGTTCGTCCCTGGCACCTTTTACTGGCATTACGCCGCGTTCGCCGCCCCGTTCCTGGCCCTCGCCGCGGCCCTGCCGGTCGCTCGGTTACCGAAGGGGCCCGCGGTGATCTGGGCCCTCGTGCTCGTCGCGTGCGTCGGTGCTCAGACCGCGACGTTGCTGCACCGCAACCAGCGGGGTGACCGGCTGCCCGACGACTACCGGCAGGTGACGTCGGTGATCCCGGCCGGCGCGTGCGTGGTGACCTCGATGAGCTCGGCCATGATCGCCGACGATCGCTTCGTGTCCGATGACCCGGACTGTCCGACGATTCTCGATCCGTTCGGGACAGCGTTGGCCTACGGCAACGGCCGTTCTCCGTCGAAGGTCGCGCCACGCACCCCGGCTCTGGTTCGGATCTGGGCGCAGGCCTACCGGCGCGCCGACTACCTGTACTTCGTCACGAGAGGGACCCGCAGCGTTCCCGTCGACGTTGTGCTGGACCGCTACCTCGCCGACCATTTCCACCGGGTGGACGTGGCCGGCTTGCGCGGGACCCTGTACGCGCGAAACTGAACCGTCGACCGAGCCGGACCATTCGCCGCCCGAGGCCGCTGCGCCGACGGCGTAGTCTGAACCGTCGTGGACGTCCCCGTAGAGCTGAAGGAACTGTCCGCGACCCTCGCCAGTATCGAAAAGGTCGTGGACCTCGATGCGCTGCGCCGCGAACTGGTCGATCTCGAGGCCAAGGCCTCCGAACCGACCCTGTGGGACGACGTCGAGCAGGCCCAGAAGATCACCTCGCGGCTGTCCTTCGTCCAGGGTGAGATCCGGCGGACCGAGGACCTGCGCCGCCGAGTCGACGACGCCCAGACCCTGTGGGACCTCGCCGAGGAGATGGACGACGCCGACTCCCGGCTCGAGGCCGAGGGTGAGGTGGCCGGGCTGCGCAAGGCCATCGACGAACTCGAGGTGCGCACGCTGCTCTCCGGCGAGTACGACTCCCGCGAGGCACTGATGACGATCCGGTCCGAGGCCGGCGGGGTGGACGCGGCCGACTTCGCCGAGATGCTGCTGCGGATGTACATCCGCTGGGCCGAGCGGCACAACTACTCCATCGACGTGCTCGACACCTCTTACGCGGAGGAGGCCGGCATCAAGTCGGCCACCATGCAGGTCAAGGTGCCCTACGCCTACGGCACGCTCAGCGTCGAACAGGGCACGCATCGCCTCGTGCGGATCAGTCCCTTCGACAACCAGGGACGGCGCCAGACGAGCTTCGTCGGGGTCGAGGTGTTGCCCGTCGTGGAGTCGAGCGACCACGTCGAGATCCCCGACGACGACCTGCGCGTCGACGTCTACCGCAGCTCCGGCAAGGGCGGGCAGGGCGTCAACACCACCGACTCGGCGGTGCGCCTGACCCACCTGCCGACCGGGATCGTCGTCACCTGTCAGAACGAGCGCAGCCAGATCCAGAACCGTGCGTCGGCGATGGGCGTCCTGCAGGCCAAGCTGCTCGAGCGGCGCAGGTCCGAGGAGCAGGACGCGATGAACGCGCTCAAGGACGGCAGCAACTCCTGGGGCAACCAGATGCGCTCCTACGTGTTGCACCCGTACCAGATGGTCAAGGACCTGCGCACCGAGTACGAGGTCGGCAACCCGCAAGGCGTGCTGGACGGCGACATCGACGGGTTCATCGAGGCCGGCATCCGCTGGCGTCGCTCGGCGTAGCGCGTTCCCGGACCTCGAGATGGGCCTTCACGGCCCGTCCTGATCGGCCGGTGTGGCCGGTGTGGC
>JBDTFN010000027.1:0-8179 GCA_039937915.1 Jatrophihabitans sp.
GACGCCCCCAACGGCACCACCATATTGCGTGACATCGCGCAATTACTTCGGGACTGGCTTCCCGCGAACGATCCTCTGACCGAATACGCAGCAATGCTCGAGGAACCGGTGTTGGGAGCGGCGGCACTGCGGGGCTATCTCGGCGGATCGATCGACTCCGTGTTGCGCGTGAACGACCGTTACGTCGTCGTCGACTACAAGACGAACCGGCTGGGGGAGTTCGACCAACCACTGACCGCCTGGCACTACCGCACCGAGGCGATGGCGGAGGCGATGCTGCACGCGCACTACCCGTTGCAGGCGCTGTTGTACGCAGTGGCGCTGCATCGCTTCCTTCGGTGGCGGCTTTCTGATTACGAACCCTCGCGCCACCTGGGCGGCACCCTGTACCTGTTCCTTCGCGGCATGTGCGGGCCGGGCATCGTCGCCGAGGACGGCAGTGTCCCCGGAGTGTTCGCGTGGTCGCCACCTCCAGGCCTGGTGGTGGCGTTGTCCGATGCCCTGGCATCAGGGGTGACGGGGTGAACCGGCTTCTCGCTGCCAGGGCCACGGGGTTGTTGGCGACCTTCGGTGAGGCCGGTGTGCTGAGCCCAGCCGACGTCCACGTGGCGCAACGGATCGGCGTGCTCGCCGGTGAGCACGACGACCGCGTTCTGCTCGCCGCCGCGTTGACGGTGCGTGGCACGCGGCACGGATCAGTGGTCTTCGATCTCGCGACGGCCGCCGAGACGGTCACGCCGGACACCGACGATGCAGTCGAACTGGCGGTTGACCTGCCCTGGCCCGATGCCGCCGCGTGGGCGGGCGCCTGTGCCGAAAGCCCACTGGTCACTGGTGCGCCCGGCGGCCGGCCGCTGCACATGGTCGGCACACGGGTGTGGCTGGACCGCTACTGGCGGCAAGAAGTCCAGGTGGCGGACGACCTGCTCGCGCGCAGCGCCGACCGGCCGGTCGACATCGATCCCGACCTGCTGCGTGTCGAACTCGACTCCGTCTTCGGTGACGAATCGAGCGACGACCAACGGCACGCGGTTGCCGTTGCGGCCCTGTCGCGGGTCAGCGTCATCGGTGGCGGGCCGGGGACCGGAAAGACGACGACGGTCGCCCAACTGATCGCGGTGTTGCTGCGACGACTCGGTCCCGGGTTGCGGGTGGCGCTTGCCGCGCCGACGGGGAAAGCCGCCGCGCGACTGGAGCAGGCCGTGCACTCCGAGGAGCGTGGACTGACCGCCGAGGACCGTGCGGCATTGGCCGTGCTGTCAGCTCGCACGCTGCATCGGTTGCTCGGCTGGCGCCCCGGGTCGTCGAGCCGTTTCAAGCATGACCGGAGCAATCATCTGCCCTTTGACGTAGTCGTGGTCGACGAGAGCTCAATGGTCGGACTGACGATGATGGCCCGCCTGCTCGAGGCGCTCGCGCCTGGGACCCGGCTCGTGCTCGTCGGCGACCCGGACCAGCTCGCGTCCGTCGAGGCGGGCGCGGTCCTCGGCGACCTCGCCGATCCAGAGGACGTCGGCCCGGTGACTGCATCGTTTCGGGATCGCCTGTCGAAGGCCCTGCCCGGGCTCTGCGTGCCAGAGCGTGCCGTGGGCCCGGGGGCCGCGCTGCGTGAGTCGGTCGCCCTCCTGCGTACGGTGCACCGCTTCGCCGCGGACGGGGCGATCGCGGAACTCGCCGGTCTCATCCGGGCCGGACGGGGCGAGGATGCGCTCGACCTGCTGCGTTCAGGTGCGCCGAGCGTGATCTCCCACGAGGTCGGCGACGACGAACCAGTGACCGGAGCCGCGTTGGCCGACGTTCAGGGCGCTGTCGTGGCCCACGAGCGAGACCTGATCGCGGCGGCGTCCCGGGGTGACGCCGCCGCTGCGCTCGATTGCCTCGAGCGACACCGACTGTTGTGCGCTCACCGGGCCGGCCCGCGCGGGGTGGCGCACTGGACCGAGCTCGCCGAGCGGTGGCTTGCACTCGACGTTTCCCCGCGACTCGACGGTCGGTACGCGGGCCAGCCGTTGATCGTCACCTCCAACGATTACGACATCGGGCTCTACAACGGCGACACCGGCGTGGTGGTGCGTAGCGGCGACAACCTTGCCGCGGCGTTCCGGCGTGGCGGGGACACTTCGGACGTGCTGCCCCTCGTGCGACTCGGAGATGTCCGGCCGCTGCACGCGATGACGGTCCACCGCGCACAGGGCAGCCAGTTCACGAGCGTCACCGTTCTGCTGCCCTTCGCGGCCTCGCCGCTCGCGACCAGGCAGACGCTCTACACCGCGGTCACCCGCGCAGCGGAGCAGGTGCGACTGATCGGATCGGCTGAGTCGGTCGTCGCGAGCGTCCACCGCCCGATCGCCCGCGCCACCGGTCTGCGAGCCCGCCTCAGCGCCCCGGTTGTTTCCGAATCCACGAGCGGCTGATCGGTGCTTCGACTCAACGTCCGGCGGCCCACCGTTCGTTTCAGTTTCGTGGTACGGCTGTAGTACGAAACGGGCCGAGAGAGGGGTGAGTGCATCCGTCCTCGACCAGGACGCGCGCGGCGCCGACCAAGTCGTCGACCTCCACCTCGATCCGCGCCAGGCCTGTGGACAGTCGTCCCCTACGTTGACTCCTGCGAACTGGACAACTCGGGGGCGAAGGGCGTCCTGCCGTCGAACATGACAGCAAGCAGTGACCCGATGTCTTCGGCGATGCCGCCGACGGCGACCAGGGCCTGGGCGAGCACCGGCTGGGTCAGCCCGATCGGGTTCACCACCTGCGACACGAGTACGCACCCGTCGACCAGGGTGACCCGGGCTGACAGGGCCCGACCCTGAACCTCGTTCATCTCACGCAGCAGCTTGGCCGAGGACTTCAGACCGCACGCAGCGTGCGCGAAGACGTGCACCATCGGCACCGCCCCATCGCTCACCGCCACCCAGCACGCAGCAGTGCCGTTACGGAACGGGAAATCCCCGTCCGGATCGGTCTCTACCCGACAGACGTCCCACTCCCGCTGGAGCAACAGCTCCACGTGGGACCGAATCCACATGATCTCGCTCATCTCGTCCCTCCCGTCGACATGCCGAGCATCTCAGTGGGGTGCGACAGTTTTTTCAGGGTCGACGTCGGGCGCCGGAGCACGGAGAATCACCCGGGTGCCGATCCTGCGCCCGGAATCCCCACGACTTGCGAATGGGGCCGAGAAGTCGGTGTGGGACGCGCTGTGTGCGCAACTCGGGCCGAGCGACGTTCTGCTCAGCGGACTGCGGTTCTCCGATCGTGCGAAGGACTACGAGGCCGATGCCGTCGTGCTGATGCCCGGCTACGGGGTCGTCGTGGTCGAGGTCAAAGGTGGCAGCGTCTGGCGCGCCGGCGGCGAATGGATGCAGCACCGCCGTGGACGTGACGTCGGCATACATCCGGCCGAACAGGCCCGAACGTGCACGTACGCGCTGCGCGAGTACGTGGAAGCCGACCCGCGCTGGACGACTGCCCGTCGACGGGTCCGCTGGAATCACGCTGTTGTCCTTCCGAACACCGATCTTGGCCCTGACTTCAGTTCGCCGGACTGCCCACGGTGGATGGTGTCCGATCGTGGGGATCTGGACGATCTCGGCTATCGACTGCGCGCAATGCTGCGCGGACGGGCCCAGCACGACCTGGTGGCTACCGCGGCCGAGCGCGAGGATGAGTCCCAGCGCCAGACCGAGGCCCAGGCCATGATTCTCGACGCGTAAGCATCGATCGGCCTACCTGGGCGGGTTTCACGGCCTCGGCCACCTCTGGGGCGCCGCAGGCGGATCGGATCTGGACAGCGACTATTGGGAACACCGCCTGCCCGCGCAGATGCTCGGGCTCGCGCAGGCCCTGCCCGAAGGGAAACGCTTCGACGCGATCGTCATCGACGAGGCCCAGGATTTCGCCGACGAGTGGTGGCCCGCTCTACTGGCGGCGCTGAAGGACGATGAGGCCGGCGGTGTGTTCGTATTCAGTGACAAGGGGCAACGGGCGTTCGCCCGGTTCGGTCAACCACCGGTTGCTCTCGTCCCGCTGATGCTCGACCAGAACCTGCGCAACACCAAACAGATCGCGCAGACCTTCAATTCGCTCGCGCCGATGCGCATGAAGCTCTTCGGCGGCGATGGGCCGTCGGTCAGGTTCCTCGAATGCGCGACCGACGAGGCGATGGACGTCGGGGACGACGCGGTGGAAGCGCTCGTGGCCGAGGGATGGCAGTTGAGCGACATCGCGCTATTGACGACGGGTAGCCGGCATCGAACAGACCCAACGACAGGAGGAGGGCCAGGACGCCTACTGGGAATCGTTCTGGGACGACGAGCAGGTGTTCTACAGGCACGTCCTCGGCTTCAAGGGCCTCGAACGACGAGCCATCGTCCTCGTCCTCAACGAGACGAACCTGGGCGAACGATCACGCGAGCGGCACTACGTCGGGCTATCCCGGGCACGCGACCAGCTCGTCGTCTGCGGTGACCCTGACGTGGTAGGGCAATTGGGCGGCGAGGATGTCCTGCGTCATCTCCGCAACGCGTAACGGGTCCACTCGGCCAGCACGCAGCACGCATGGTAAAAGCGCGCAGAAGTCAGGCGATGTCGACGCCGAAGTCGGTGGCGATCCCGGCCAGACCGGAGACGTAGCCCTGACCGACCGCACGGAACTTCCATTCGCCCCGCATCCGGTACAGCTCCCCGAAGATCATGGCGGTCTCGGTGGAAGCGTCCTCGGACAGGTCGTAGCGGGTGAGCTCGCGCTCGTCGGCCTGGTTGACCACGCGGATGAACGCGCGTCGCACCTGCCCGAAGTTCTGGTCGCGGCCGTGCGCGTCGTGGATGGACACCGCCACGACGATGCGCTCGATGTCGCGGGGGACCTCGGCGAGGTTCACCTTGATCTGCTCGTCGTCCTCGAAACCCGAGCCACCGGTGAGGTCGTCGCCGGTGTGCTCCACCGAGCCGTCCGGGGACAGCAGGTTGTTGTAGAAGATGAAGTGCGCATCGGAGGGCACCTTGTCGTTTGCGCCGATCAGTAGCGCCGAGGCATCGAGATCGAATTCGGCCCCCGTGGACGAGCGGGCCTGCCAGCCCAGCCCGACGACGATCGCGGACAGGCCGGGGGCCTCCTTGGACAAGGAGACGTTCGCACCCTTGCCGAGCGTGACACTCACTGACCTGACCTCCTGGAACTGAGACGCTGATCGTCCAGGCTACTTACCTGGATGGAGAACTCAGGCGGCCGTCTGCGGAACCGGTGTGGTGATCCAGCGCAGGGTGCGGACGAGCCCCTTGCCCGCAGCGCGGACGACGGTGGACTCGGCCACCGGCAGGTAGGGCAGCCGTAGCGGCCGCCGCGTCCAGCCCGGCAGTGAGGCCACGGCCGCCGTCGCGAGGACGGCGTACGGCGGGCGGGCCACGACCGGCAGCGGGGGACGGACAAGCAGGAAGCGCGCCGCCGTCCGGGCCTCGCGGGTGCCTCGCAGCTCGGGGCGGTACGCGGCCAGCTGCTCGACGAGCTCGGCCTCGGTCTCTGGCGGATCGAGCACGCCGAGTGCCCGGGCGACGCGGGCGGTGTCCAGGACGTAGCCGTCCCGGCCGGCGGCGTCGAGGGGCTTGGCGCCGTAGAGCTGATAGGTGTGCAGGAAACTGTCGATCTCGGCCAGATGCACCCACTTGAGCAGGTGTGGATCGGAGGCCGAATAGGAGCGTCCATCCGGCGCCGTGCCGTGTACCCGCCGATGGATGCCGCGAACCTTGGCCACTGCTCTCTCGGCGTCGGTGGCCAGACCGAAGGAGGTCACGGCCAGGAAGTAGCTGGTGCGCTGCAGCCGACCCCACGGGTCGCCCCGGTAGTCGGAGTGCCCGGCAACCCCGGCCATGGCCAACGGGTGCAGGGACTGCAGCAGCAAGGCCCTCAACCCGCCGATGAACATCGAGGAGTCCGCGTGCACCGTCCGGATCGGACTGTCCTCAGCGAACCAGCGCTCACCCTCGGCGAAATGAATGCGTTCGCGGTGCTGGGGGCCGTCGGCTCCGGCTACCCGTTCGAAGACGAGCTCGCCGAGCCGCGTGCGCAGATCGAAGGCCATAACCCCATGATGCCCCTCCACGCTGGCAAGATTGCGTGAATGAGCCTCGACAGTGACGTAGCCGGCGCGTGGCTGACCCGCGAGGAGCTGGACGCGGCGCGCGAACGGCTGCCGATCCTCTACGTGGATGCCGTGCCGATCCGGGTGGACGACCTGGGCGAGGTGAGCGAGGTCGGGCTGCTGCTGCGGGCCGACGAACACGGCGCCATGAGCAGGGCGCTCGTTTCGGGACGCGTGCTCTACGGCGAACGGGTGCGGGCCGCGTTGTTGCGGCACCTGGAGAAGGACCTCGGCCCGCTGGTCCTGCCCCGGATTCCGACCACCCCGCAGCCCTTCACCGTGGCCGAGTACTTCCCGGTCGCCGGCGTCACACCCTTCCACGACCCGAGACAGCACGCCGTGTCGCTGGCCTTCGTCATCCCCGTCGAGGGTGATTGCGAACCGCGTCAGGACGCGCTCGAGCTGACCTGGATGACCCCGAGCGAGGCCCGCGACGAACGCGTCCTGGCTGACATGGTCGGCGGCCAGGGCACCCTGCTGCTGCAGGCCCTTGCGCACATGGGCCTCTGAGCGGGCTCATGGTGCCGATCTCCGGGGAGTCCGATGCGACCGGTGTGAGCTTCCATCTGGCCGATCGCCAGCGCCGGCTGGCCGGTGTGCGACTGCGGCACGAACTGGGTCCCGAGCCGGTCGACTTCGACCGGCTGCCCGGGGGCTGGACGCTGCGCCTGGACCAGCCGGCGGTCGACCGGATGGAGTACCTGTTCGAACTGCAGGACCACCACGACCACCACTGGACGATCACCGACCCCGCCAACCCGCTCCGGGCGCCGGGCGCGTTCGGCGAGAAATCCGTGGTCGAGTTCGCGTCCTACGTCCGGCCCGAATGGCTAGCGGCTGCCCCGCCGGTGGGCACCCTGGGCGAGGCCGAGTTCGACGTCCTGGACTCGACGATGACGGTCGGGCTGTGGACCCCTTGCGGTCTCGACGGACCGGCGCCGCTGCTCGTGGTGCACGACGGGCCCGAATTCGACGCGCTGGGCGGTTTCACCCACTGGCTCGGGGCGTCGATCGCGGCCGGCCTGATTCCCCCCACCCGTGCCGCGCTGCTCGACCCGGGCGACCGCAACGTCTGGTACGCCGCGAACCCGGACTACGCCGACGCGCTGTGTGAACAGGTACTGCTGAACCTGCCGCCGGCGACCGCCACGATCGGAATCGGTGCGAGCCTGGGCGCGCTGGCCGTACTGCACGCCCACCGGCGCCACCCGGGGTGCTTCGACGCGCTGTTCCTCCAGTCCGGCAGTTTCTTCACCGCCGAAAACGACCCGCAGGAAGCCGGCTTCAGCGGCTTCGCCACGGTCACCGACTTCGTCGACTCGGTCCACGCGGCGACGCGGGAGGACGCGCCCGTTCCCGCCGTGCTCACCTGCGGCACGGTCGAGGAGAACCTCGCCAACAACCAGGCGATGGCCGCGACCCTGGGCCGCCTCGGCTCCGACGTCGCGTTGCACGAACGTCGCGACGCGCACAACTTCACCGCCTGGCGCGACGCGCTGCACCCCTACCTGACCGAGCTGGTGGCCCGTGCGTCGTGAACACCTCCAGCTAGCGGGCGCGGACCTGATCGCATACGGGCACTACGGGCGGCCGGTACTGGCCTTCCCGGCCGAAGCCGGGCGGGCGTGGGACTTCGAGAACAACGGCATGATCGACGCCGTCGCCGACCTCGTCGACGCCGGCCGGATGAAGCTGTACTGCGTCGACAGCGCCGACGCCTGGACGTGGTCGGACCGCAGCGTCGCGATCGAGGAGCGCGCCCGGCGGCACGAGCAGTACGAACAGTGGATCCTGCAGCAGGTCCTCCCGTGGGTGTCGCGCGACTGCGGCGGGGCGGCCGAACTGCTCGCGGTCGGGGTCAGCCTTGGGGCGTTCCACGCCGCGAACGTCGCCCTCAAACATGCCGACGTCTTCCCGCTCGCGATCTGCCTGTCCGGCAACTACGACCCGACGAGCTGGCATGCGTGGGGCGAACAGGGCGACGCGGTCTACTTCAACAACCCACTCGCCTACGTGGACAACCTCGGCGGTGATCACCTCGA
>JBDTFN010000028.1:0-13973 GCA_039937915.1 Jatrophihabitans sp.
TGGCGCACTGTAGGCCGCCACTCAAGCCCGCATCCGCCACTCAACGGGGGTGGATGAGGTACCGCGGGAGGTGGATGACGTACCGCGGGAGGTGGATGAGGTACCGCAGGAGGTGGATGACGTGCCACGGGAGGTGACCTACAGCGGAAGGTCCTCGAGCATCTCGGTGACGAGGGCGGCAATGGGTGAACGTTCGGAACGGGTGAGGGTGACGTGCGCGAAAAGCGGGTGGCCCTGCAGCGCCTCGATGACCGCCGCGACACCGTCGTGCCGACCGACCCGCAGGTTGTCCCGCTGGGCGACGTCGTGGGTCAGCACCACCCGCGACCCGGACCCGATGCGCGAGAGCACGGTGAGCAGGACGTTGCGCTCGAGGGACTGGGCCTCGTCCACGATCACGAACGAGTCGTGCAGCGAGCGGCCGCGGATGTGGGTGAGCGGCAGGACCTCAAGAATGCCGCGGTCCATGATCTCGTCCATCACGTCGGCAGATACAAGGGCCCCGAGGGTGTCGAACACTGCCTGCGCCCAGGGACCCATCTTCTCGTTCTCCGAGCCCGGCAGGTAGCCGAGGTCCTGCCCGCCGACCGCGTAGAGCGGCCGGAACACCACGACCCGCTTGTGTGCGCGCCGCTCCAATACCGCCTCGAGCCCCGCGCACAGGGCGAGCGCGGACTTCCCAGTCCCCGCTCGCCCTCCCAGCGACACGATGCCGACGTCCGGGTCGAGCAGCAGGTCGAGCGCGATGCGCTGCTCGGCCGAGCGTCCGTGCAGCCCGAACGCCTCGCGATCGCCACGTACCAACTGCACCGACTTCTCCGGCGTGATCCGGGCCAGTGCCGAGCCCCGCGCCGAGTGCAGCACCAACCCGGTGTGGCAGGGCTGGTCGGCAACGCCGGCGAAGTCCAGCGAGTCCGCGAGTTCGATCGCCGTCCCGTCATAGAGGGCGTCAACGGTCTCGACGGAGACGTCCAATTCGGCCATGCCCGTCCAGCCGGTCGAGTCGGCGACCGGATGCATCCGGTACTCGTCGGCGTTCAACCCAACCGAGGCCGCCTTGACGCGCAGCGGCATGTCCTTGGTGACGAGCGTGACCGCGCGCCCCTCGGCCGCGATGTTCAGGGCGACGGCGAGGATCCGCGAGTCGTTGCTGTCGATCCGGAACCCGGCCGGCAGCGTCGAGAGGTCGGAGTGGTTGAGCTCGACATGCAGCATGCCGCCGGCGTCCCCGATCGGGACCGGGGCGTCCAGGCGGCCATGGGTGATCCGCAGTTCGTCGAGGATCCGCAGCGTCTGCCGGGCGAACCAACCGAGCTCTGGGTGGTGCCGTTTCGCCTCGAGCTCGCTGATGACGATCAGCGGCAGGACGACTTCGTGCTCGGCGAAGCGCCCCATCGCCCCGGGGTCGGAAAGCAGGACCGAGGTGTCGAGGACGAAGGTGCGTAGGCCAGGCGTTGCGGGTGCAGCGGACGGTGCAGCAGACACGACGACGCTCCAGTGGGATCGGCGCTGGAGCGCGGGCGCGCCCTCAGCGCTGCGGGGTGACGGTCCGTCCCGGACGAGCACGCGCGGGCCGAACCGGCCCCCTCGCTGATCCAACCGGATCTGGCCAATTCGGGACCTCCGCCAGCAGTCAGGATCACCCCGCTGCTGCGGCCAAGCTACGTCCGCTCACCGGCGGAACCGCGCCGCCACGCCGGGCCGGACCGCTGCCATAAGCTGCGCCCATGAGAGCAGAGGTCACCGTCCCCATGCAGGCAGGTCCGGACGAGGTGTGGGCGCTGGTCAGCGACGTCACCCGCATCGGCGAGTTCAGTCCCGAGACCTTCGAGGCGGAGTGGCTCGGCGGGGCGAGCGGGCCGGTCGTCGGGGCGAAGTTCCGCGGCCACGTCAAGCGCAACGGTCGTGGTCCGACCTACTGGACGACCTGCAAGGTCACCCACTGCGAGCCGGGCCAGGACTTCGGCTTCGCCGTCCTCGCCGGCGACAAGGTCGTCAACAACTGGCGCTACCAGATCGCGGCGACGGCCGACGGCTGCGCGGTTACCGAGTCCTTCGCGCTGGCCCCCTCGCTGCCGATGAAGCTCTACTGGGCGATCGCGGGCAAGTTCCGCGGCAAGACGAACCGCAACGGCATGCAGCAGACCCTCGAACGGATCAAGGCCGTCGTCGAGAAGGACTAGCTGCTGTCAGTCTTGCCGCGCGAGGTACACGACGCGGTCATCGAGCTGTTCGTCGGTCACTGCCTGGATCGCAGCCACGAGTGGTCCGGTGCCAGCGGGTCGGCGTGAAAATCGGGACGACAGCGCGATCAGCAGCCCGCTGTGGTGGCCCCCGGCCCCGCTGCGCTCGGCCGCGAGTCGGGTGAAGTCCGAGACGTTCTCGGTGAGTAGCGCGTGTTTGATCGCCAGGGCGGCAGCAAAGACCTCGGCGTCGGGCGTACCGGTGAGACGACGTTCGGCGACGGTCGTTGCCTCGATTCCGACTTCTCGCAGGGCATCGGACAACCTAGCCCCGTACATCTCGTCGAACAGCAGCTTCACCGTGCCTGCGCCGCGGCGGTGGCACTGCGGTGTAGATCGATCCGAGCGTGGACCTCGTCGGGGTAGGCCGAGCGGTAGTCGACAACGGCGTCGATCTGGTGTCGAGCCACGATCCCGTCGGCCGCGAGCTCTGCCGCTGCATCTGTGGCGTTGTCGAGATCGTCGAGCCACATCGCGACCTCCCACACGTCGGGCCCACTGATCAGACCTGCCCGCCTACCGGTGGCGCCATCACGAAAGGTGATCAACGGGTGCTCGTCGCGGCGCGCGCCCTCCTCCGCGTAACGCCGCAGGCGATCGGACAGGCTCTCGCCCGCGGCACGCGAGCGAAGGCGAAGACGCTCAGCCAAACGATCATCGAGGCGAACTGACACATTGACGGACATGATGTCAGTGTTGCACATCGTAAACAGACGGCGATTTGGCGCCGCTGGCTGCGGTCGGTGTCGCTACTCCCCGGTCTCGACCGGGCGGGACTCGTCGCTGCCCCACTGCGACCACGAACCGGGGTAGAGCGCAGCGCCGGTGATGCCGGCGATCTCCATCGCGAGCAGGTCATGACACGCAGTGACGCCCGAGCCGCAGTAGACGATGGCCGGACGGTCGGCCGCGGCGGCGAACCGGTCCCGCAATTCGGCCGCCGACCGGAACCGGCCGTCCAGGCCGACGTTGTCCTCCCACGGCGCGCTCAGCGCACCGGGAATGTGCCCCGGACGCGGATCGATCGCCGGGTCACCGTGCGCAAACCGCTGCGCCGTGCGCGCGTCGAACACCACGGCGTCGGTGTTCGCCGCGACCTGTCCGGCGGACACGAATCGCTCCACCGGCCAGGGGACGACAGGACGTTGGACTGGTTCGACGCTCGGCACGTCGAGGGAGAGGACTCCCGGCCAGGCGGCCAGGCCACCGTCCAGCACCGCGACCGGTGCCCCGATCGCATGCAGCATCCACCACAGTCGGGCGGCTTTCGAGCCGCCGGCGTCGTCATAGGCGACGACGGCGTCATCGGGACCGATGCCGACGCGGCCGAGCGCGGCGGCGAAGTCCTGCGGGGATGGCAGCGGGTGCCGGCCGTCGGCGGTCGACGCGGGGCCCGAGAGGTCGGTGTCCATGTCGAGCCATATCGCGCCGGGAAGGTGCCCGGTCTCGTAGGCGGCGAGTCCGGACCGTCCATCGAGATACCAGCGCACATCGACCAGCCGGACGTCGTCCAGGTGCCCGACGAGCCAGTCGCCGTCGACGAGCGGCCTCACTTACCGAACCTGCGCTGACGCATGCCGTAGTCACGCAGCGCGCGGTAGAAGTCGATGCGGCGGAAATCCGGCCACAACGCGTCGCAGAAGTAGAACTCCGAGTGGACGGACTGCCAGAGCAGGAAACCGCCGAGTCGCTGCTCGCCCGACGTCCGGATCACGAGGTCCGGATCGGGCTGGCCCTTGGTGTAGAGGTGCTCGGCGATGTGATCCACGTCGATGAGTTCGGCGAGTTCCTCGATGGTGCCGCCACCGGCCGCGTGCTCGTGCAGCAGCGAACGCACCGCGTCGGCGATCTCGCGCCGGCCGCCGTAACCGACGGCGATGTTGACGGTGAGACCGTCTCGCGTCGCGGTCGCCTCTTCGGCCTGTTTGAGCGTCGCGACGGTGTCGGCGGGCAGCAGGTCCAGTGCGCCGACAGCCTTGACCCGCCACCGCTTGTCCGGCCCGGACAGCTCGTCGGCCACGCCGCCGATGATCTGCAGCAGGGGTTCCAGCTCCTCGGCCGGCCGGTGCAGATTGTCGGTGGAGAGCAGCCAGATGGTGACGTGCTCGACACCGACCTCGCCGCACCAGTCGAGCAGAGTAGCGATGTGGCGGGCGCCGGCAACATGGCCGTGGCTCACGTCGTCGAATCCGGCAGCGCGCGCCCAGCGGCGGTTGCCATCGACCATGATCGCGACGTGCCGTGGGACGGGTAACCCGTCCACGTGCCGACGCAATCGGCGTTCGTACACCGCGTACACCGCGTCCCGGACTCCCACGCGGCTCAACTTATCCCTCCGCGGTCTCGTCCAGAACACGACTGATGACCCGAGACAACAAACCTACGTCCGCGTAACCTCGCGGCTATGACGACGACCGAATCGGAGCACACCGGTCCGGTCGCGACCCTGGTGGAGACGGTCGCGCAGCTCAAACCCCGGCTGCGCGGGTTTTTGCACACCTACGCGGCCTATGTGTCGATCGCCAGCGGTGCCGCCCTCGTCGCCGTCGCGTGGGCGCTGCGTGGCGGCGTCGCCGGGATCGTCACCGTCATCTACTGCGTGACCGTGACGATGTTGTTCGGGACGTCCGCGCTATACCACCGGCTTTCCTGGAGCCCAAGGGCACTGCGGGTGATGAAGCGCCTCGACCATTCGATGATCTTCGTGTTCATCGCCGGGACGTACACGCCGATCGCCGTACTGACCCTGCCCAAGAACGCGATGATCGCCGTGCTGATCGCTGTGTGGGCGGGCGCGCTCGTCGGCGTCGGCCTGCAGATGTTCTGGCCCGGCGCACCGCGCTGGTTGTCCGCGCCGTGTTACATCGCGCTGGGTTGGGTGGCGGTCTTCGTCCTCCCCGACCTGCTGCACAACGCCGGCGTGGCCGCCTTCGTCCTGATCGCGGTGGGCGGGATCATCTACACGATCGGCGGCGTGGTCTACGCGACGAAGCGGCCCAATCCCTACCCCGGCGTCTTCGGCTTCCACGAGGTGTTTCACCTGTGCACCCTGGTGGCGGCGCTGTGTCATTACGTCGCCATCTGGCTCGCCGTCTTCGCCCGCTGAGCCTGGCAGGATTCAGTCCATGACTGAACATCGACTTCGTGTGGGCGCCCTCGCAGCAATTGCGGCGGTTGCGCTGGCCGGCTGCTCGTCCTCGGGCTCGGCCAAGCCCGCGCCCAACACCAAGGTCAACGTGCCGACCGTGTCGCAACTCGGTCCGACATCGTTCACGTCGGCGGGCCCGTTCAAGGTCGGAGTCCGGACGTTGACGCTGCCTGGCCCGGACAAGACGCCGGTCGAGGTGTGGTTCCCTGCCACCGCGAAAGCGGTCGCCGGAACCAAGACGGTGGACTACAACGTCGCGGACTACCTACCCAAGTACCTGCAGGGTCTCTTCCCGCCGAACTTCAAGGGCGGGGTGTACCAGACCGACGCCCACCGTGACGTCCCGATTGCGGCCGGTCGGTTCCCGCTCGTGGTCTTCACCCATGGTTACTCCGGGTTCCGCACGCAGTCGACGTTCCTGACGACGCACCTGGCCTCTTGGGGCTTCGTGGTCGCGGCTCCCGAGCTCATCGACAACGACCTCACCGCCGTCATCGGCGGGTCGAAGGCACCAGGAACAAGCGCCGACATCGCCGAGGTGAAAGCCACGATCTCGTTGCTGGCCAAGGAGAACAGCGCAACGAAGGGCGACTTCGCCGGGCACGTGGACATGTCCCACATCGCTGCCGTCGGCCACTCGCTCGGCGGTGCGGTCTCCGAAGGGGTGGCCGCCTCGGATCCGCGCGTGACGACCTTCATCGGGCTGGCGGGGGCGACCGTCGGTTCGTTCGGCCAGTCTTCCTCGGCGGCGACGAGCACAGTTCCGGACAAGCCCGGGATGTTGATGGTCGGCACGCGTGACCAGGTCGTCGACCCGGCCGGCATGGCGAAGGCCTACGCCGCGATGAAGGCGCCGAAACGGTTCGTCACCATGCAGGGTTTCGGGCACCTCGCCTTCGCCGACATCTGTCAGATCGGGGGCGGCCAGGGCGGGCTGACGGCACTGGCCAAACAGGCCGGAGTGCCGTTGCCCGCGCAACTGAAGAAGCTCGCGACCGACGGTTGCGAACCACCAGCAACGCCGGTCACCTCGGGCTGGCCGGTGATCCGGCAGGCGGTCACCGCGCAGCTACGACACGTCTTCGGGTTTGACCCGACGACCGCGGCACTGACCGGGCTGAAGGCGGCCTTCCCGAAGGTCGTCGCGACGGAATCGGCCTCGAACTAGCCCTGCCTGTCCGGGTCGACGTCGGCTTCGGCAGCGCCACTGGCGTCGCTATCGGCAACCGGAATTCCGTCAACCCCCGCCGCGGCAGCGACTCTGGCCTCGGCGGCGGCACTGGCCTCGGCGGCGGCCGCGCGGTCCTCCCTGGCCCGCTGGCGCATGAGTTCGTTAGCCGCAACAAGCGCCAGGCAGGCGAAGAGCGCGTACTTCACATCGTCCTGCCAACTCAACGACCCTTTGAGTACCGCCAACACGATCAGACCGAGCCCGATCACGACGAGAATCGTCCGGACCACGAGCTTCCGGCGCCGCGCCCCAAGGGCTGAGTTACCTGCCACGCGTGGAGTATGCACTCCACGTCGAGGTAGGACGTGAGTCTGCTCGTGGCCGGCGCTCGCGTCGGTGTTGCTGCGCAACGAAACCGACAACGCAACCGGCTCCTCGAAACTTCGCGTATGAAGTGTAATGTTGTAATCACTATTACAACGATGAGGAGCACCCCATGCGTGGCGAACATCCCGAACACGGACGAGGCGGCCATCGCGGTGGACGCGGGTATCGCGGGTCAGGCGGCTGGCAGCAGGCCGACCTTCCGCCCGCCGAGGACGCAGCCGTATGGCTGACCGGACGCCTGCCGGACGGCTGGTTCACCGGCGAGCCGACGGTCACCGTTGACCGCGAGGAGATCGTCGTCGTCGGCGAACTACCCGCACCGGAGAAGGGCGCCGAGGCCGCAGCCGCGGAGGGCCGAATCGGCCGTTTCCGCGAGGATACCCGCGAGGCCCGGATGCAGATCGCGGACGAGGTGCAGGCTCGCTACGGACGCAAGGTCGCGTGGGGAGCGAGGATCGGCGAAACCGAGGTGCTGTTCACCCACCTGGCCGTACCGGTCATGACCCGCCTGCGGCACAACGAGCGACGGGTACTCGACACCCTCGTCGACTCGGGCGTAGCGCGATCCCGCTCGGACGCCCTGTCCTGGTGCGTTGCCCTCGTCGGCGAGCACACCGATGAGTGGTTGGGCAGCCTGCGCGACGCGATGTCCGAAGTCGACAAGCTACGCACCGATGGCCCTGGCCTCTGACCAGTCAGCCAGCCGGGACGCTCAGTTCGTGAGCAGCGCGCGATTGAGGTCGGTGACGGACGTGACGGGCAGGTCGCAGACCATGCCTCGGCAGACGTAGGCCGCCGGGCCACCATCGACGAGGTGACGATCGGCCAGCAGCGGCACCCCGTCGGCATCGGGCACCCCGGAGACGACGACCGCTCCCGGTGGCCGGAACCGCCACGCCGCGGTCGTCAGCGGCCCGCCGTCGGGCTCGCCGACCACGGCCACCTGGACCGGTCCGGCCACCAGTCCCTCGACCACGGCCAGCGCCCAGCCGAAGAACCGCGGTTGGCCGATCATCAGTTCGGCGACGACCCGGACAGCCCGCTCGGCAGCGCTACGGTGACGCAAGGAGCCGGTCAACGCCGAGTAGGCCAGTAACGCTGACGCCAGTGCCGACGAGCCGGCCGGCGTCGCATTGTCCGACGGGTCACGCGGTCGGCGCAGCAGCGTCTCGGCGTCGTCGGCCGTGTCGAAGAAGCCACCGTCCGGTGCAGCGAAACGCTCCACCGCGACGTCGAGCAGCGCACCCGCGGCCCGCAGCCAGCGCGGTTCGGACGTCACCTGGTGCAGCACCAGCAGACCCTCGGCGAGATCGCCGTAGTCCTCGGCCACCCCGACCGCGGCGCCGACGGTCCCATCCCGGGAGGTTCGGCGTAGGCGGCCGTTCACCAGGTGCCGCCCGAGCAGCAGTTCGGCGCAGCCGATCGCCGCGGTCACGTAGCGCGGTTCGTTGAGCAGCACACCGGCCTCAGCCAGGCCGGCGATCGCCAGTCCGTTCCAGGCCGTGACGACCTTGTCGTCACGAGCCGGCTGGGGACGGAGCGAACGAGCCGCGAACAGCCGGGTGCGCAGGTCGGCCAGCACGGCCGGGTCCGCGGGGTCGTCGAGCAGTTGCAGGGTGGAGGCCCGGCCCTCGAACGTTCCGGTGTCGGTGACGGTGAAGACGTCCGCGGCCACGGCTCCGTCCACCGGCCCGAGCGCCTCGATGAGCTGGGCCGGGGTCCACGCATAGGTGAGCCCCTCCACACCGTCGGTGTCGGCGTCCAGCGCGGAGGCGAACCCCCCCTGCGCCGTCAGCAGGTCACGCAGCAGGAAGTCCGCCGTTTCCCGCACCACCCGGTGCGCGAGGGTCGACCCGGTGACCCGCCACCAATGCAGGTAGGCGCGCAGCAACAGCGCGTTGTCGTAGAGCATCTTCTCGAAGTGCGGCACCACCCACTGCTGGTCGACCGCGTACCGGGCGAAGCCGCCGCCGAGTTGGTCGTAGAGCCCGCCGTGCGCCATCGCGTCGAAGGTCTGATCGGCCATCGCCAGCGCGGTCGGCTCACCACTGCGTTCGTGAGCGCGCAGCAGGAATTCCAGCACCATCGACGGCGGGAACTTCGGCCCGGGACCGAATCCGGCGTGCTGCCGGTCGAACTGGCTCAGCAGGTGCCCGACCGCCCGGTCCAGAGCCTCGGGCACGGGGACGTCGGCGCCCGAGGTGAACGGGACGCCGGCACGCGCCAGCGCTTCGATCACCCGTTGCCCGGCGGCGAGCACCTTCTCACGATCGGTCGACCACGCCTGGGTGATCGCCTTCAACAGCGCGGTGAACTGCTCTCGGGGGAAGTAGGTGCCGCAGTAGAACGGTGCACCGTCGGCGGTCAACAGACAGGTCATCGGCCAACCGCCGTGGCCGGTCAGCGCCTGGGTGGCGTCGAGGTAGACCGCGTCGATGTCCGGACGCTCCTCCCGGTCGACCTTGATGTTGACGAAGGACTCGTTCATCAGCACGGCCACCGCCTCGTCCTGGAAGGACTCGTGCGCCATCACGTGGCACCAGTGACACGCCGCGTACCCGACCGATAGCAGGATCGGCACATCCCGGCGCCTCGCCTCCGCGAACGCCTCGTCCGACCACTCCCACCAGTCGACCGGGTTGTCGGCGTGCTGGCGCAGATACGGCGAGGTCGAGGATGCGAGCCGGTTCATACCGACCACCCTGCCAAAGTCGCCGCGCTGCGTGCGCGATCGGCCTGGGTCCGACCCACCCACTGGATTCCGGGCGGCTAGATTCAGGACATGCCAGCACGCACCCGCCGTCCCAGTGCCCGCAGCTACGACATCGTCGTCTTCGGCGCAACCGGGTTCGCCGGAAAACTGACCGCCGAGTATCTGGCCCGCACAGCGCCACCAAAGCTGCGTTGGGCGCTCGCCGGGCGCAATCAGGCCAAGCTGGAGACGGTGCGAGCCGGCCTGGCCACCATCGACGCGGACCTGTCCACCCTGCCGCTGCTGTCCGCGGACGTCACGGACCTCGAATCCCTGCGCGCGATCGCGGAGAGCACGCAGGTGGTGGCGACGACCGTGGGCCCGTACGTGCACTACGGGGATGCCCTCGTCGCCGCCTGTGCCGCGGCCGGCACTGACTACCTCGACCTCACCGGTGAGCCGGAATTCGTCAACACCAGCTATGTCCGGCACCAGCGCGAGGCCGAGCGCACCGGCGCCCGCATCATCCATGCGGCTGGTTTCGACTCCATCCCGCACGACCTAGGCGTCTATTTCACCGTGCAGCAGCTTCCCGAGAACGTCCCGCTAACGGTGTCTGGCTATGTCCGGGCGTCCGGCACGGTGTCCGGCGGGACGTTCCACTCCGCGCTCACCGCGTTCTCCCGGCCACGGCAGAACGCGGCCGCCGCACGGGATCGCAAGGCCTTGGAATCGTTCCCCGCCGGCCGCGCGGTCCACACCCCGCTCGGACATCCGCACCGTGACCCGACTCAGGACGGGTGGGCCGTGCCGATGCCCACCATCGATCCGCAGATCATCGGTCGATCGGCCCACGCGCTCGAGCGGTACGGCCCGGACTTCACCTACTCGCACTTCGCCTCGCTCCCGCACCTCTACCAGGCCGTAGGCGGTGTGGTCGGGGTCGGCACGCTGTTGGGCCTGGCCCAGGTGCCGCCCGCGCGGCGGGCCTTGATGAATCGGCTCGAGGCCGGCGACGGTCCGTCGGCGAACAAGCGCGCCAAGAGTTGGTTCACCGTCACCTTCGTCGGGGAAGGCGGCGGCGAGCGCGTTGTCACCCGGGTGTCCGGCGGCGACCCCGGCTACGACGAAACGGCCAAGATGCTCGCCGAATCGGCGATGTGTCTCGTCGTGGACGACCTGCCACGGACCTCCGGCCAGGTGACCAGCGCGCAGGCCATGGGCGACGCGCTGATCGTCCGACTGCGCAAGGCCGGGATGGACTTCCAGATCCTCAGCTAACCAGCACTGGACGCGCGGCCTCGCTCACCGTGGATCCGGGTCCTCCATCGATTCGTCGTCCGGAGGACGCGGGAACGAACTGGTCGCCTCGTCGGTGGTGTCGCGGCGCGGCGGCGGTGGTTGCTGTTGATCACCGGCAGCGGGCGCCGCTCCACCAACGGGCTGCTCGGTTGGCGGGGCGGACGGGTCGAAGCGTGGTAACCGCGTGGTCGCGTCCTGCGGCAACTGATCGCCACCACTGGTCGGCGGCCACTGCCCCGCGGCCGGGCCGGCAGGGGGTCGGGAGGCCTCTTCGTGGCCGGGATCGCTCGGCGGCGCAGATGGCGGAGGCGAGAACGACTGGCCGGTCGCACCGGCGCCGGTCGCAGGCAGGGACTGTGTGCGCTGGTCGCCGTAGCTCGGCTCGGTCTCACGTCGCGGCTCGGGCTCGTAGCGAGGGGCGTCGCGTGATTCGCCCACCGAGCTCTGCACCTTCTGCATCGACATCGTCTGGGAGTTCTGGGGCTCGCCGCGAGACGACGTGTCCTCGCCGTAGTACGGCGGTGGCGGTTCGGGATCGCGATCGAAGCTCGGTGTTGCGTCAGCTACGACGGGCACCACGGCCGGGCGCCGCGAGACAACCGCCACGATCGCGGCAATCAGAGCAGCGAAGAAGCCGAGCGTGATCCCGGCGATCACCTCGTTGCCGGTACCGGCGAACAGAATCGACCCGGCTTTGTTGCCGAACTGCGGATACTGGCCGATGTCCTTGACCACCGCGCGCCCCACCATGCCGGCGAGCAGTGTCGCCACGATGACCGAGAGCCAGACGCCGAAGAACGCCCGCCCGAACGTGATCGGCCCCCGCACCAGCGCGAGGGTCAATAGCGCGGCCAGGACGAACACGGCGAGCAGGCCGAACATCATTGCGGGGTAGGCGTGGATGTTGTCGCGGTTGTCCGGTGCGAAGCGCCAGCTGTAGACGAGCGGCGTCTGCGCGGCGACGCGAGCGAACCCGGTGTGGTTGAAGGAGAACTTCTGTACCCAGTCCGACACGCCTTGGTTGCAGCCCGCGGCGATGATGACGAGCTGGACGAGGAAGGAGACCAGCACGATCAGTCCAGGACGTCCGCGCCGCGGCATGGCGACGGCCGGGCCCGCGTAGGGCGAACCGTCGGCGGGACCGAGCTGCGGCGAGCCTTGTGGCGCGCCCTGGGGCGGGCCGTACGGAGATCTCTGGGGCGGCCCGTACGACGCCGGATCCTGTTGCGGGCTCCCGTACGGCGAGCCGTAGTTGGGCTGGGCGTAGCCCGGGCCGCTCTGCCGACCGGGATTGCCCTGCCAGCCCGGTTGCGCCGCGCCGGGGTGCTGATCGTTGCCTGGTTGCATCCCGGCACCGTACGACAGAACGGACACGCGGTCCCGGTGCCGCGCCATACACTCGCGGTATGGCTGACACCGAGCCGACCACGGCCACCCCCCACGCCACCGCGCCCGAGCCCGTCGACGTCGTCGTCGCCCCCGAGGGCGACAAAGGCGATACCGCGAGCCACGACATCCCGATGCCCGAGCACCTGCGCGCGGCGATATCCGCGGATTGGGACCCCGCCCCGCCCATGGCGCATCCCGCGCCCACGGGGATCGCGGCGTTCACCTCCGTGCGCCGGACGGCCCTGTCGCACTACTTCCCCGGCTCCGCAGTGGTCGTGCCCGCAGGAAACCTGGCCGTGCGTGCCAACGACACCGACTACCCGTTCCGGGCGCACAGTTCGTTCACTTGGCTCACTGGCGAGACGGTCGCCGACGCCGTCCTCGTCCTCGCACCGACGCCTCAGGGGCACGAGAGCACGCTCTACGTTCGCGAGTACGCCCAGCCAGGCGAGGTCGAGTACTTCACCAGCCGCCAGCACGGCGCGGTATGGGTCGGCAATGTGCCAGATCTCGCCGGCACCGCAGAGGTCCTGGGCATGGCCACCCGCCCGCTGGCGGCGCTGGTCGAGGACCTCGGGCGGCTGTCGGACCGCTCCGTCACCCTGCTGCGCGGGGTCGACGCGTCCGTGGACGCCCTCCTCCCGCACGCCGAAGCAGGGACGCTGGTCCAGACCCTTGACGAGCTGCGCCTGAGCAAGGACGACTGGGAACTCGACCGGCTGCGGCACGCCTGCGAGATCACCGCTCGCGGCTTTGCCGATGTCGCGCGGGAGCTGCCGCAGGTGGTCGGACGCGCTGACCTGCGAGGGGAACGGTGGCTCGAGGGCACCTTCTGGCGGCGGGCTCGGCTCGAAGGCAACGAGGTGGGTTACACCTCCATCGTCGGCTCCGGTGCGCACGCCACGACCCTGCACTGGTGGCGTAATCACGGCGCGATCGAGCACGGGGGCCTACTGCTGGCCGACATGGGGGTGGAGACCGACGAGCTCTACACCGCTGACGTCACCCGCACGATGCCGGTGGACGGTCAGTGGTCACCCGCGCAGCTCAAGGTCTACCGTGCCGTGCTCGAGGCCCAGGTCGCCGGCATCGCCGAGGTCAAGGCCGGCGCGGATTTCCTCGCCGCCCATAAGGCCGCCATGTACGTCATCGCCGATCACCTGCACTCGTGGGGCATTCTGCCGGTGACCGCGCAGGTGTCCTGCGACGAGGATCCCGAGCGTCCCGGTGCCGGGCTCCATCGCCGGTACACGCTGCACGGCACCTCACACATGCTCGGTATCGACGTCCATGACTGCGCGCTGGCCCGTGAGGAGACCTACCGCTCGGGAACCCTGGACGCCGGATACGTCCTCACCGTCGAGCCGGGGCTCTACTTCCAGTCCAATGACCGGTCGGCGCCGGCGGAGTTGCGCGGCATCGGCGTCCGGATCGAGGACGACATCGTGGTCACCGACGGCGCGGCGCTGAACCTCTCGGCGATGCTCCCGCGCGAACCGGACGAGGTTGTGGCGTGGATGCGCGACGCCCAGAACTCCCCTGCCGCGCCCTGAACCTCGTATTCGCCACCGAACCTGCCACCGATCTCGTGACCGACCTCGACCTTCCCCCGCACCGGGGCATGCCGGCCGGCTTGACGAT
>JBDTFN010000029.1:0-16482 GCA_039937915.1 Jatrophihabitans sp.
GGGCGTGAGCGGAGCCCACCACAGAAGAGCGTTGCCGACTTCGCGCAACCGGTTGGTCGGTCGAGCAAGATCGAAGTCGATTGGTGCGGACGCCTCGCCATGTTTGAACACGGCGTTCCTCGCGCAGGTTCTGCGCGGCAGTCCGTCGCAATGATCCGGTGGCATGTGTTTCTCGCCCTGTGAGCCGCGAAATTACTTTTGCAGTCAGCTCACCAGACGACCGGATTCGGCATGATCGCGCGCATCTCGTGCTTTCCGAGGTACACGGCAAGACTGTGTTCAGCACGCCGAAGCACCACCAGAGCAGACGGGTCTCGATCCCACGGTTCCTGATCGACGATCTGGCCGTGCAGGTGGCCGGCCGCAGCCCCGACGACTTCGTCTTCACAGCCCCGCAGGGCGGTGTCCTGCGGATGCGAAACTTCCGTCGCGCCGGATTCGAACCTGCGGTGAGTGCCGCCGGTTTGGGCGGCATCACGCCGTATTCGCTACGGCACACTGCCGCGTCGTTGGCCATGGCGGCGGGTGCGAACGTCAATGTCGTTCAGACGATGTTGGGCCATAAATCGGCCACGATGACGCTCGATCTGTACGGCCATTTGTTCGACGACTAGCTCGACGAGGTGGCCGATGCGATGGATTCCGCGAAAGCTGCTGCGGAATTTTGCGGACTAAACCGGCCAATGTCCATTCGATCAGCAGAGAAGGTGTCGGTACAGGCAATAAATACGTGGGTTTGGAGTGCGCCCGGCAGGACTCGAACCTGCAACCTCTTGATCCGTAGTCAAGTGCTCTATCCGTTGAGCTACGGGCGCTGGTGAAACTGTTGTGTTACCGACGGGCCAGTCTAACCGGTGACCCTCGACGGTCCAGAATCGGACCATCGTGCGGAGGCTCCGGGATTCGAACCCGGGATGGGCGATAAACCCAAACCGCATTAGCAGTGCGGCGCCATAGACCAGGCTAGGCGAAGCCTCCAAGCGGCCACGAGCATGATCGGCCACCAGCGGATGAGCCTACAAGGTCGTGCGAGTGGCATTCGACGCCACTACCGTCTCAGCGGTGGGCCTCGACGAGCGGGATCATCACCTTCGTTATCACGTCGTGCACGTCGGACTCCGTGATGTTCTCCTGCAACATGATCATTTTGTGCATCAGCATGGCCGGTAGGACGTCGGCGGTGGCCGCCGTCGCAGCGTCCGGACGGACTTCGCCACGCTCGATGCCGCGCTGCAGCAGGTTGATCATCGCCGTCCGGCGAGGGGCCTGGAAGCGGGCGTCGACGAGTTCGGCCAGCTCGGGATCGCCGAGCGCTTCGAACTTGATCGCTCGCATTGCGCTGCCGGCAGGACTGGTGAGGATCGACACGATCAGCGTCCCGACCTGGAGCAACGCGTCGGCGGTGGTCACCGTGTCGTCCAGGACGAGGTCGTCGGTGAGCCCGCATGTCTTCGGCGAGGGCAGTTCGGCGAGCAGGGCGTCCATCACGAGGTCGGGCTTGGTCGGCCAGCGGCGATAGATGCTGGCCTTGCCCGTTCGCGCGCGGGACGAAACCGCCTCGACCGAGAAGTCCCGGTACCCGACCTCGCTCAACTCGGCGTAGGCCGCGACGAGGATCGCGTCCTCCAGGGCGGCCCCACGTCGCCGCTGCGGTACAGCGTCGACGGGTGCGATGTCGGTATGACGTGTCACGGTGGGGTTCACCGACGTTCATCTCCCTGCTGGACCGGTCGTGGCTTCGGTCACTGTTAGTAGACGGTTGCGTTCTCTAACGGCGAGTTCTACGGTACAACAAATAGTGAACGTAAGCGTCCACTAAGCGCGCAACCCCGGCGCAGACGATCATCCACACCCTGAACGGAGTTTTTTACGTGACGGACACGAAGGCTGGACCGACGGCGGGCACTCCCGCGGTCGACAGTTCCGGCCCACGGCGAACCTCGCGCCCCGGCCTCACCCTGCTGGTCATCGCCGGCGCGCAGATGATGGTCGTTCTCGACGGCACCATCGTCAACATCGCGCTTCCATCGATGGGGCGTTACTTCGACAAGAGCCAGACGGACATGACGTGGGCGCTCAACGCCTACACGCTGGCCTTCGGCGGGCTGCTCCTGCTGGGTGGACGGATGGGCGACATCCTCGGCCGCCGCCGCATGTTCATCGTGGGTCTCGGCCTGTTCACCACGGGCAGCTTCCTAGCCGGTATCGCCCCGAACTTCGGCCTGCTGCTGGCCGGTCGTGCCATCCAGGGAATGGGTGGCGCCATTGCCTCGCCGACGGCACTGTCGCTGATCACCACCGAGTTCAAGGAGGGCGAGGAGCGGACGAAGGCCATCGCGGTGTACGCCGCCGTCTCGGGCGCCGGCGCGGCGATCGGGCTGCTCGCCGGTGGCGTGCTCACCAACTACCTCAGCTGGCGGTGGGTGCTGTTCGTCAACGTCCCGATCGGGATGGTGCTGATGGTCGGCGCCTACCTCTACCTGCACCAGTCCGAGCGGCTCAAGGGCAAGTTCGACGTCGGCGGCGCCCTGCTCTCGGTCACCGGCATGGTCGCGACGGTCTACGGCTTCATCCATGTCGCCCACAGCGGGTGGACCAACACCGAGACGATCGTGGTCTTTGTGGCCGCTGTCGTCCTGCTGGCCTCGTTCGTCTATTACGAGGCCAAGGTCGTGGCCGAGCCGATGATGCCGATGCGGATCTTCGAGAACCGCAACCGTAGCGGCGCGTACCTGGTGATGTTCGTCGTCGGTGCGGCCATGTTCGGGATGTTCTACTTCATCACCTTCTTCGCCCAGGGTGTGCTCGACTTCAGCGCGCTCAAGACCGGGTTCTCCTTCCTGCCCGTGGCTCTGGTGATCGGCATCATCGCCCAGGTCGTGGCCAGGTTCCTCGGACGAACCGGCCCCAAACCGCTGCTGATCCTGGGGACGGTGCTGTTGACCTCGGCACTGCTGTGGTTCTCCCGGGTGAGCTCGGATTCGGGCTACTTCGGCACCCTGCTGCCGGGCATGGTCGCGCTGGCGATCGCGATGGGTTGTCTGTTCGTCCCGCTCACGGTCACCGCGGTGTCGAAGGTCGCGAACACCGACGCGGGCCTGGCCTCCGCGCTGCTCAACGTCGGTCAGCAGGTCGGCGGTGCGCTCGGTCTCGCCGTGATGACGACGGTCTTCGGGACGTCGGGCCGTAACTTCGCCAATGACAACAAGGGCGAACTGATGAAGAAGTTGGTCGCCTCGGCCAACGGGGACCAACGACTCGCGGGCGCGATCGGACAACGCGTCGCCAAGGCCGGCAGCAACGGATTGCAGCCCCAGGACGTCAAGGACTTCCTCGGCACCCTGCCGGTCGGGCAGCAGCGTGACGCGGCCAGGCAATTCTTCGGTGGCCCGTACAAGGACTTCAGCCACGAACTGCTCGCGCACGCGTCCGGGCAGGGCTTCCTCACCGGGGCCGGGTTCGGCGTGGTCGCGATCATCGCTGCGGTCGTGCTGATCAACGTCAAGAAGAAGGACCTGTCGCGCGACGTCATCGTCGGCGCTGCTGTCTGACGCGTCGGGCTCGCCGTCAACACTCGATGACGTTGACGGCGAGGCCGCCTCGCGAGGTCTCCTTGTATTTGCTTTTCATGTCCCGGCCGGTCTCGCGCATCGTCTTGATCACCTTGTCCAGGCTGACGATGTGCTGCCCGTCGCCGCGTAGCGCGATCCGGGCCGCGTTGATGGCCTTCACCGCGCCCATCGCGTTGCGTTCGATGCATGGCACCTGGACCAGTCCGCCGATCGGATCGCAGGTCAGGCCGAGGTTGTGCTCCATGCCGATCTCGGCGGCGTTCTCAACCTGTTCCGGCGTCCCCCCCATCACCTCGCACAGTGCGGCGGCAGCCATCGAGCAGGCCGAGCCGACCTCGCCCTGGCAACCCACCTCGGCACCGGAGATCGAGGCGTTCTCCTTGTACAGGACTCCGATCGCCCCGGCGGTGAGCAGGAACCGGACGACGCCGTCGTCGCTCGCGCCCGGGCAGAACCGCACGTAGTAGAGCAACACCGCCGGGAGCACCCCTGCGGCCCCGTTGGTCGGTGCGGTCACCACACGTCCGCCGGCGGCGTTCTCCTCGTTCACCGCGAGGGCGAACAGGTCGACCCAGTCCATGACGCGCAACGGATCGGTCGCGAAGGTCTCGGCGCACAAGCGCCGGTACAGCGCCGGCGCACGCCGCGGCACCTTGAGGCCGCCGGGCAGCGTGCCCTCGTGCGCCCAGCCGTTCTCGACGCACTGCCGCATGGCGGCCCAGATGGTGAGCAGCCCGTCGTAAATCTCCTCGGCTGATCGCCAGGCCTGCTCGTTGGCCAGCATCACGCCGCTGATCGGGAGACCGCTGGAAGCGCACTGCGCTAGCAGCTCGGCGCCGGAGAGGAACGGCATCGCCAGGGGCGTCTCGTCAGAGGTGATCCGGTCGGCGCCGGCGGCCTCCTCATCGACCACGAATCCGCCGCCGACCGAGTAGTAGGTGCGTTCCCGGACCGTATGGCCGTCCTGGGCGTACGCGGCGAACCGCATACCGTTCGGATGGAAGGGCAGGCTCTGCCGACGGTGCAGCACGAGATCGTCGGCGCAGAAGGAGACCTCGTGCTTGCCCAGCAGCGTCAGTGTGCCGCTGGCTCGGATGGCGGCCACGCGCTGGCCGGTCGCCGTGGTGTCGACCGTCTCGGGCTGCTCGCCCTCAAGGCCGAGCAGCACCGCCGCCTCACTGCCGTGGCCGCGACCGGTGGCACCGAGCGAACCGAACAGCTCGGCCCGGATGCGGGCAACGTCGTCCAGCAGTCCGTCATCGCTCAGCCCGCGGGCAAAGGTGAGCGCAGCCCGCATCGGGCCCACGGTGTGCGAGGACGACGGTCCGATGCCGATGGTGAAGAGATCGAAGACGGAGATGGCCACGGGGCCATCATCCGCCCTACTGGTCGGTATTTACGCGACCTCGAGGGTGACCTCGATGTTGCCGCGAGTCGCCTTGGAATACGGGCAGAACTCGTGAGCCAGTTCCACCAGTTCGCGGGCCTGCTCGGCCTCAACGCCGGGGATCGCGACGATGATCTTCACCGCGATGCCGAAGCCGCCGTCCTCGGAGGGTCCGAAGGACACCTCCGCAGTGACCGTGGAATCAGAGGTGTCGACGCCCTTGGTCTGGGCCCGGTTGGCCAGGGCTCCCTGGAAACATGCGGCGTACCCAGCGGCGAACAGCGTCTCGGGATTGGCCTTGGGGGTGTCGGTCGTACCCGGCATGGCGGTGTCCAGGTCGATGACGCCGTCGGCACTCTTCACGTGTCCGGAGCGACCGCCCTTGGCTGAGGCGGCGGTGGTGAAGGCGACCTTCTTCAGGGCGATGGTCATGAAAGACTCCGAATCTGTACAGGGATGGTGTTGATTGGACCGTCGGCCAGCGCAATCTATTCCCGATCACTAGGGTCGGGGAACTGTGACCGCTCCACTCGTCCGCCGCTCCCCGACGCATTCGGCCCAGGTCGTCGCCACCACTGAGTTGACGCCGCGCATGCGTCGCGTGACCGTGCGCGCCGAGTCGATGCGCCACGCCGTTCTGCGCCCGGCGCAGGATGTCGAACTGCTGCTGCGTGAACCGTCCGGTCGCCGCGTCAAACGCCGGTACACGATCAGCGCCGCCCGCACCGAGGTCGGAGAACTCGATCTGGACGTCTTGCTCCACGGGGACGGGCCGGGCTCGCGCTGGGGCGAGGCCGCGGTGATCGGTGACGAGGTGGAGTTCCAGGGTCCGCGCGGGAAGCTCGAGCTGCGCTCCGCCCTGCACCATCTGCTGGTCGGCGACGAGTCGGCGCTCCCGGCCATCGTGGCGATCTGCACCGCCCTCGGCGACAGCGAGACCTCGACGGCCGTGATCGAGGTCCGCGACGAGTCCGACGAGATGCCGGTCCCGGCCACCGACGTCCGCTGGGTGCACCGCCACGACGCCGCGGCGGGCCGACCGGATCTGCTCGCCGACGCTCTCGCCCTGGTCACCCCGCCACCGGGCTCGCGCGGTTACCTGATGGGGGAGAGCCGGGCCATGATCGCCCTGCGCAGCCTGCTGGAGGCTCGTGGCGTCGAGCACGACGCGATCTTCGTCAAGGGGTACTGGAACCTCGGCCGCCCCGACCGGCTGGCCAACCGTCCCCCCTCGGCCTGATCGGACAGCGCTGTCGCTGTGGTGACTGCGCTCAGATGAGGTAATGACCGTGCAGCGGCTGATAGAGGTGCGGGTGCGGCTGGCTCGAACCGGGCACGATGCGCGTCCCGTGGCCGTCGATCACCGCAGACGGCGCGACCGCCGAGATCGAGGCCGCTGCGGCAACCGCGACAATGGCGACGGCGATCGGTGTCAACCAGGCCGGCGCGCGGCGTCCACCGGCGACCAGCAGTTCGTCGGTCATCCCGGGCACTCGCCGCGGTCGAACTGCGTCGGCGGGCCGATCAACGGCGCGACGAGCACGCGTCCGCCGCTCGCGGCGATCAAGCCGTCGGCCGAGCCCAACGACACGCTCTTCCCATCGCGGGCGTCGACGCACCACAATCGGAACGGCGACTCCCGCGGGCGGAGGAACAGGGAGACGTCGCCGGTGGCCACGATCGTCGCCGCGCTGCCGTACCGGTCCGCGGCGAGGGTGAGGACCGGTCGCAGGGTGCGCGGGTCGAGACGAGCCAGTACGGCCGTGCTCGCGTCCCCGTAGGACGCCCAGATCGACCCGCCGACCACCGCCAACGTCGGGCTCAACCCCGCGGGCAACGCGCTGGCCTTACCCAGGCCGATGCCAGGGGCGAACGTACGGATCGCGAAACTCTGCGACCCGGTGGTGATGAGCAGCACGCGGTGCCGTGATGGGTCAGCGACAACAACGGACGGTCGCCCGCCCCCGAGCGGCTTCGGTGCGGCGCTGCCCGGCCGCAGTGCGAACAGCCCCGATCTGGTCGCGGCGTAGAGCGTTCCGTCGAGGGCGGCCGCGTCGCCGGTCACCGCCGGCAGCGCCATCTGGTCGACGCGGTGCAGATCGCGCAACGAGTACGCGCTGGCTGCGCCCGCGCTGTTCGTGGCGATCGGGACCAGCCAGGCCACCTCCGCCGCGCTGTCGACGACGATGCGGATCAGTTCGGACGCGGCAACGCCGGTGTCGACCACCGCGCTACGGCGCAGGACCTGCCCATCGGCTGTGCGCAGGGAGAGGCGACTGGCCTCGAGGGCGAGAAACCTCCCGTGCGGGGCAGTGGCCAGCGCCTGGATCGACCCGTCACCGGGCCGACCGGTCGACGAGGACTGCGATCGGTCCAGACGTGGTTTCGTTGTGTCGTCCGAGCCGGTGAGGGCGACCACAACAGCCACGACGACGAGTGTCGCGCCGAGCCCGCCCGCGAGCGGTCCGAGCCAACGCCGGTACCGGGTCGGCGGCGCGGTGTCGAGCTCCTCGTCGTCGTCCACGGACTCAGAGAATCGGCTCGGGTCGGTAGTCGGCCGCGCTGGGCTCGGAGGTCAGGACGGCGTCCACGGCGCGGACGACCGCGGCGATCTGGTCGCGGGCGGCACCGGTGAACGACTGCGGGTCGGCGAGCAGCCCCTGCAGCGTCTCGGCGGACAGACCCAGCCGCGAGTCGGCGGCGAGGCGGTCGAACAGGTCGTTGCGTTCGGTGCCCTTCTCCCGCATCTCCAGGGCGACGGCGACCGCGTTCTCCTTGATCGCCTCGTGGGCAGCCTCGCGGCCGACGCCGGCGCGGACTGCCGCCATCAGGACCTTGGTGGTGGCGAGGAAGGGCAGGTAGCGGTCGAGTTCGCGCTCGACCACGGCCGGGAACGCGCCGAACTCGTCCAACACCGTCAGCATCGTCTCGAGCAGCCCGTCCATCGCGAAGAAGGCATCGGGCAGCGCGACGCGACGTACGACCGAGCAGGAGACATCGCCCTCGTTCCACTGCCCGCCGGCCAGCTCACCGGTCATTGCCGCATAACCGCGCAAAATAACGGCGAACCCGTTGACCCGCTCGGCCGAACGGGTATTCATCTTGTGTGGCATCGCACTCGAGCCGACCTGGCCGGGCTGGAACCCTTCGGTGACGAGTTCGTTGCCGGCCATCAACCGGATGGTCGTCGCCAGTGAGGACGGTCCGGCGGCGAGCTGCACGAGCGTGCTCAGCACGTCCCAGTCCAGCGATCGTGGGTACACCTGGCCGACGCTGGTCAAGCTGTGCGCGAAGCCCAGGTGCGCGGCGATCCGCTGCTCCAGCGTGGAGAGCGCCGCGGTGTCGCCGCCGAGCAGGTCGAGCATGTCCTGAGAGGTCCCGACCGGGCCTTTGATGCCACGCAGTGGGTAGCGCTCGATCAGGTCGTCCAGACGACGCAGGGCGGCCAAGGTCTCGTCGGCCGCGGACGCGAACCGCTTACCCAGCGTGGTGGCCTGCGCGGCGACGTTGTGGGAGCGCCCGGCCATCACGAGGGAGTCGTACTCGGCGGCCCGGCGGGCCAGCCGAGAGAGCACGGCGAGCGTCTTCGTCCGCAGCAGCATCAGCGACGAGCGGATCTGCAACTGCTCGACGTTCTCGGTGAGGTCACGGCTCGTCATGCCCTTGTGCGCCTGCTCGTGCCCGGCGAGTGCGGCGAACTCCTCGATGCGGGCCTTGACGTCGTGTCGGGTGACGCGTTCCCGCTCGGCGATCGAGGCCAGGTCGACGGCGTCGATGCCCTCGTCCACGATGCGCTGGTAGGCCTCGATTGCGCCGGACGCGACGTCCACCCCGAGAGACTCCTGCGCGCGCAGGACCGCCAGCCACAACTGTCGCTCCAGGACGACCTTCTGCGCCGGGGACCACATTGTCGCCATCGCGGTGGAGGCGTACCGGCCGGCGAGGACGTCGGGGATGAGGGGCTTCACCGGCCCATTGTCGCGCGAACTGCGATCAGCTGACGATTCGTGGGTCGGACGCAAGCTTGTTCAGGGCCGCGTACGGATCCGGGCTGGTGGGCGTGCGACCCACCACCGTTGCGAAAACGGTGTACTTACCGTTGTCGACCTCGACGCCGGTGAGGCCCGCCGGGGGCGGGTTGTCGATCCGTCCGCCGCTGCGGCGAACCTCGACGGCGATGAACCGGGAACCGTCGCTCGCGTGGATGGTGCGCGAGACGAGAATGCCTCGAGGCCCGAGGAAGTTGGTCGTACCGGCCGTCAGGTGCGCCGTCGGGAACGCCGAGCGCAGCACCGTGCCGAGATCGGGGCCGAGCGGCACGCTGGTGATGCAGGTGGTGCTGTCCTTCGCGCAGCCCGTGAAGCGGTACTCCACCGGTGCGTCGGAAGAGATCTTCCCCGTGGCCGGGTCCAACCGCGTCGTCCGCGTCACGGGAGCGGTCGCGCTCGGCGACGTCGAACGCTGCGCGACGGGAGTGCTGTCCTGGCTGGAGCGGTTCACGGCAACCACTGCGCCGATGACCACACCCAGTGCGGCGACGCCCAGGACGGGGCGCCGGAACCTGGACAATCGGGAGAAGTCGCGCTGTCGCGGCTGCGGCAGATCCTCGTCCTCGGCCCCGTCGGTCTCCCCGAGCACGAAGTCGATCTGTGGGTCCTCGGGCGTCACCGCTCCAGCGTACGAGCTATTGCGTGAGCGTGATGGCGGCGTCGACGGCTTTCGCGGCGATGTCCGTGCGGTGCTGGCCGCCGGGCAGGTCGATCCGGGCGACCAGCTCGTAGGCGCGCTCCCGGGCCTGAGCGAGTGTGTCGCCCACCGCGGTCGCCGAGAGGACCCGTCCGCCGGATGAGACGACGGCACCGTCGTCCCGGCGGCGGGTGCCGGCGTGGATGACGCCGTCGAGATCCGCACCGGAGATGACGTCGCCGGTGCGCGGGTCGCCCGGGTAGCCGGCGGCGGCGAGGACGACGGTGACGGCGGACCCGGCCCGCCACCGCAGCGCCGGGTGGTCGGCGAGGGTACCGATCGCGGCGGCGTGCAGGAGTCCGCCGAGCGGTGTCTCGAGCAGGGCCAACACGACCTGGGTCTCCGGATCCCCGAACCGGGCGTTGAACTCCACCACGCGGGGCCCCCGCGCGGTCATCGCGAGCCCGACGTACAGCAGGCCGGCGAACGGCGTCCGGCGGTGGCTCATCTCGGCGACGGTCGGTTCGGCGACCGTCCTGACGATGTCCTCGGTGAGCCCGTCCGGCAGCCACGGGAGCGGCGCGTAGGCGCCCATTCCGCCGGTGTTGGGCCCGGTGTCGTCGTCGCCGATGCGCTTGAAGTCCTGAGCGGGAAGGAGAGGGACGACCGTGACCCCGTCGGTGACGCAGAACAGCGACACCTCGGGACCGTCGAGGTACTCCTCGATGACGACGCGTTCGCAGGCAGCAGCGTGTTCGAGGGCGACGTCGCGGTCGGACGTCACGACGACGCCCTTGCCCCCGGCCAACCCGTCGTTCTTGACGACGTACGGCGGCCCGAACTCGTCGAGCGCGGCGGCCGCTGCGTCACCGGTGGTGCAGACCCTGGCGGCGGCCGTGGGCACCCCGGCCGCGGCCATGACGTCCTTCGCAAAGGCCTTGCTGCCCTCGAGCTGTGCCGCGGCCGCCGACGGGCCGAAGCAGGCGATCCCCGCTGCGCGCACACCGTCGGCGACGCCGGCCACCAAGGGCGCCTCGGGACCGACGACGACCAGATCGGCCTGGATCTCGCGCGCGAGCGCAGCCACGGCGGAGGGATCACCCGCGTCGACGCCGCGCTGCTCGGCCACCGCTGCCGTCCCGGCGTTGCCGGGTGCGCAGACCAGGGCGGTCACGCCCGGGTCTGCGGCCAGGGCCAGACAGAGGGCGTGCTCGCGGGCTCCGGAACCGATGACGAGTACACGCACGGCCGAACCCTATCGAGCAGGGTCAGCCGAGCAGGTCGCGCACCGCGATCGTCTCGTCCCGCCCCGGTCCCACGCCGATCGCCGAGATCGGCGCCTTGATCATCGTCTCGATCGCGGTGACGTAGTTCCTCGCGGTCTGAGGCAGGTCGTCCAACGTGCGGGCGCCGGAGATGTCCTCCGTCCAGCCCGGGAAGGTCTCGTAGATCGGCACCGCGCGGTCGAAGTCGGCCTGGTTCATCGGCAGTTCGTCGTGGCGAGTGCCGTTGACGTCGTACGCCACGCAGACCGGGATCTCGTCCAGGCCGGTGAGGACGTCGAGTTTGGTCAGCACGAAGTCCGTCACACCGTTGATGCGGGTGGCGTAGCGGCCGATGACCGCGTCGAACCAGCCGCAGCGCCGCGGCCGGCCGGTCGTGGTGCCGAATTCGACGCCCTGGGTGCGCAGGAACTCGCCGCTCTCATCGAGCAGTTCGGTCGGGAACGGGCCCTCACCGACGCGGGTGGTGTAGGCCTTGATGACCGCGATCACCCGACTGATCCGGGTGGGGGGGATACCGCTGCCGGTGCACGCGCCCCCGGCGGTCGCGCTCGAGGACGTGACGAAGGGGTACGTCCCGTGATCGACGTCCAGCAGGGTGGCCTGACCGGCTTCGAGCACGACTGTCTCGTCCCGGTCGAGCATCTGCTGCAGCAGCAGCGAGGTGTCGGCGACCATCGGCCGAAGGCGCTCGCCGTACGAGGCGAGTTCGTCCACTACCGCGTCGATGTCGAAGGCCTTGCGGTTGTAGACCTTGACCAGGATCTGGTTTTTCAGACTCAGCGCGCCGGCGACCTTCGCGCGCAGGACGTCGGTGTCGAACAGGTCCTGCACCCGGATGCCCGTGCGGGCCATCTTGTCGGCATAGGTGGGGCCGATCCCGCGCCCGGTCGTTCCGATCTTGGACTTGCCGAGGAAGCGTTCGGTGACCTGGTCGAGCGTGCGGTTGTAGGGCGCGATGACGTGGGCCGAACCGCTGACCACCAGCTTGGACGTATCGACGCCGCGGGTTTCCAGGCCGTCGATCTCGGAGAACAGCACACCGAGGTCGATCACCACGCCGTTGCCGATGATCGGCACGCACCCGGGCGTGAGGATCCCGGACGGCAGCAGGTGCAGCGCGTACTTCTGCCGCTGCTCGCCGTGACCGATGACGATCGTGTGGCCGGCGTTGTTGCCGCCGTTGAACTTCACCACACCGTCGATGCGACTGCCGAGCAGGTCGGTTGCCTTGCCTTTACCTTCGTCGCCCCATTGGGCGCCGACGAGGACGATCGCGGGCACTGGTCCTCCAGCTGTTCGCTTCCCGTGCTTGCGGCCGTCGAGAACCCTAGACGATATGGCCCTACCGTGGGCGCTGTGCCGATCCTGCCCCAGACGCTGCCTGACGTGACGGTGGACGGACGACACCTCGCCGGGGACTCGCTGCGCGCCGCGGCGCAGGCCGTTGCTGCGCGCGTGCACGGGGCGCCGGTGGTGGCACTGGACGCCAGCGCATCGGTGCAGACCGTCGTGGCCGTGGTCGGGTGTCTGCTCGCCGGGGTACCGGTCGTACCCGTGGCACCGGACTCCGGGATACGGGAGCGGGCGCATCTGCTGCGCGACTCCGGGGCGGCGATGTGGCTGGGTGTCTCCCGCGCGGACGTCACGTTGGAGACGGTGCCGGTCGACGTGACCGCACGCTCGTCGACGTCGTGGGTCGAGCCGGCCGACGGAACTGCGCTGGTCATGTACACGTCCGGGACGACCGGCGCGCCCAAGGGTGCGGTGCTCTCCCGCGCGGCCGTCACTGCCTGCCTGGACGGCCTGCGCGATGCCTGGGCCTGGACGCCGGAGGACACGCTCGTCCACGGCCTGCCGTTGTTCCACGTGCACGGGCTGGTCCTGGGCGTGCTCGGTGCGCTGCGGGCCGGGTCGCCGCTGGTGCACACGGGCCGCCCGACCCCCGAGGCCTACGCCGCCGCGGGCGGCACGCTGTACTTCGGCGTCCCGACGGTGTGGGGACGCGTCGCGGCCGACGAGGCGTGCGCGGCCGCGCTGCGCGGGGCCCGGCTACTCGTATCGGGTAGCGCGGGGCTGCCGACGCCGGTGTTCGAGGCGTTGCGCCGGTCAGCAGGTCAGGGGCCGGTCGAGCGCTACGGCATGACCGAAACCCTGATCACGCTCGCGGCGCGGGTCGACGGTGAACGGATTCCCGGCCGGGTCGGCGTCCCGCTGGACGGGGTGTCGGCGCGCATCGTCGACGAGTCCGGCGGCGTCGTCGGACCGGATGTCATCGGGGACCTCCAGGTGCGCGGCGCGACCCTGTTCGAGGGTTACCTGTCCGCGGCGGCCGAGTTCACCGACGACGGCTGGTTC
Organism: Jatrophihabitans sp.; assembly: GCA_039937915.1. GTDB lineage: Bacteria > Actinomycetota > Actinomycetes > Mycobacteriales > Jatrophihabitantaceae > Jatrophihabitans. The sequence goes on from JBDTFN010000029.1 coordinate 13,287, forward strand.
TGCACCGGTGACGCCGCCGCGGTGTCGGCGTCCGGGAACCACTGCATCGTCGGTCGCGCCAAGGACGACCTGATCAAGACCGGCGGTTATCGCGTCGGCGCCGGCGAGATCGAGGCCGTCCTGCTCGAGCATCCATCGGTGGCCGAGGCTGCCGTGCTCGGTGTCCCGGATGACGACTTGGGGCAGCGCATCGTCGCGTTCGTCGTCGGGGACGGGATCGATCCGGCCACGCTCATCGACCACGTCGCCGGGCAGCTGTCATGGCACAAACGTCCGCGCGAGGTACGGGTGGTGGACAGCCTGCCGCGTAACGCGATGGGCAAGGTTCAGAAGGGTTCCTTGCGCTGATCCTGTCGCGCTCTCCGAGCCATTCGAAAAGGCCGAGCCGGGGCCCCGAAGGACGGCGGCTCAGCCGCCGCCGAGCGCGGTGACCGCCGCGGGATCGCTGTCGGCGAGCAGGTGGGCGCAGCGCTCGGCCTCCGGGGTCTCGCCGATGGCTCCGGCGGCCTGACCGAGGGTATAGATGGCACGCAGCACGCCCCGGTTGGGGACGTGCGCCCACGGGATCGGACCCTGTCCCTTCCAGCCGGCCCGACGCAGCGAGTCCAGGCCACGGTGGTACCCGGTCCGGGCGTAGGCGTACGCCTCGACGGCCCGCCCGTTGGCCAGCGCGTTCTCGGCGAGCGTCGCCCAGGCCGTCGACGAGGACGGGAAAGCCGCAGCCACCGACTCAGGGTCGTCGCCGGCGTCCAGGCGAGCGACGGCCGGGTCCTCGGGCAGGTTGGTGGGCGGCGGGGCGAGCAGGTTGCCGAAGTGGGTCATGGCCTGATTGTGCCGCCCCGCCGAGTTGAGTGGTCCGATAGCCCGTTGAGTGGTCCAACAAGTCGGACCACTCAACGACGTAACGGACCACTCAACGAGGCGTGGAGCGGGTTAGCCGGACGCAGGTCGAGGGACGACCAGGTCAGGCGGAGCCCGACGTGCCGGCCGACTGCAGGGCCTCGCAGGCTTCGACGACGCGGTGGGCCATACCCGCCTCGGCCAGCTTGAGGTAGGAGCGCGGGTCGTAGGCCTTCTTGTTGCCGACCTCGCCATCGACCTTCAGCACGCCGTCGTAGTTGGTGAAGAAGTGCCCCGCGATTTCGCGGCTGAACGCGTACTGGGTGTCGGTGTCGACGTTCATCTTGACCACGCCGTAGGAGACGGCCTCGCGGATCTCGTCCAGTTCGGAGCCCGACCCGCCGTGGAACACCAGGTCGAACGGGGAATCCTTGCCGATCTTCTGACCGACCTCTTCCTGGATCTCCTTGAGGATCTTGGGACGCAGCTTCACCGATCCGGGCTTGTAGGACCCGTGGACGTTGCCGAAGGTCGCGGCCAGGATGTACCGGCCGTTCTCGCCGGTGCCGAGCTTCTCAGCCGTGAGCATGGCGTCACCCGGCGTCGTGTAGAGCTTCTCGCTGTCCGGGCCGCCGCCGTGGACGCCGTCCTCCTCGCCGCCGACGACGCCGATCTCGACCTCGAGAATGATGTTGGCCGCCGCGCACTTGGCCAGCAGATCCACGGCGATGTCGAGGTTCTCCTCCAGGTCGATAGCCGAGCCGTCCCACATGTGCGACTGGAACAGGGGAGGACGGCCCGCATCGACGCGTTCCTGGGAGATGGCGATGAGGGGACGGACGTAGGTGTCCAGCTTGTCCTTCTGGCAGTGGTCGGTGTGCAGGGCGACGTTGATGTCGTACTTCGCCGCGACGATGTGCGCGAACTCGGCCAGCGCGACCGCGCCGGTGACCATGTTCTTCACGCCCAGGCCGGAGCTGAACTCGGCCCCACCGGTGGAGAACTGGATGATGCCGTCGCTGCCGGCGTCCGCGAAGCCCTTGAGGGCGGCGTTCACCGTCTCCGAGGACGTGCAGTTGATCGCCGGATAGGCATAACCGCCCTTCTTGGCGCGGTCCAGCATGTCGGCGTAGATCTCGGGCGTGGCGATCGGCATCCGGTACTCCCTAGGGGTAGTCCACAGCGGTGACTCGCAGTATCTCGCATCGACCGATGCGTGGGTCGTGAAGTCCCGATGCGGGAGCGACGTCCGTAGACTTCCGCCCCGTGTCCTCGATAGCGGCCGGCCTGCTGGCAAATCCGATCAGCCCCGACACCCTGCTCTCTGGCAGCGGGGCGCTGGTCGTGCTCTCGATCGTGCTGTTCGCCGAGTGCGGGCTGCTGATCGGCTTCTTCCTGCCGGGGGACACCATCTTGTTCGCCGCGGGCATCTACCTGTCCACGGGGCAGATCAAGACCCCGCTCGTGGCGTTCTTGATCGTGGTCCCGATCGCGGCGTTCCTCGGCAACCTGGTCGGGTACGGGATCGGGTACCGGGCCGGTCCTGTGGTGTTCGACCGTCCGCAGTCGAAGATCTTCAGACCCGAGTACGTGACGCGTTCGCACGACTTCTTCGAGCGATTCGGTTCCTGGACGATCATCATCGGCCGTTTCGTGCCGATCGTGCGGACCGTGGCCACGGTGATGGCCGGCGTGGGAAAGATGCGTTTCTCGGTGTATGCGCTCTACAGCGCGATCGGTGGCGTCCTCTGGGCGGACGGGGTCCTATTGCTCGGCCACCAGCTCGGCAAGATCAACTTTGTGCGGGAGAACAAGGGCTACATCGACTACGTCGTGATCGCTGTCGTCCTGCTCGGGCTCATCCCGGTGGCCGTGCACCTGTGGCAGGGCCGTCGCCGCCGGAGCTAGCCGCGAGTCTGGCAGGCCTTCCGGACGTCGGCGGGCGGGTCGACGTGGACGCCGAAGAAGGTCGAGTTCAGGCCGCACGCCTGCTTGGTGAACTCGTCCTTGATGTGGCCCCGCTGCTGCCAGACGAACGCGGCGGCGACGATCACCAGAACGAGGATGATCACGCGCCCGAGCACGGCAGTGATGACCAGGCTGATCAGGAAGCCGATCACGATCAGAGCGATGATCAGCCCGATGCCGATCGTGGTGATGTTGTCGGCGTTGATCGCTTGGGGAATCGTGGTGGCCGCAGACGTCATGGGTGGACGATAGCCTCGGGTTATGGACTCGAAGGGTAAGCAGGGGCTCGGCACCCCACCTGATCTGCCTCGCGGCGGCCTGCGCGTCGTTGCGCTCGGCGGCATCAAGGAGATCGGCCGCAACATGACGATGTTCGAGTACCGGCCGG
>JBDTFN010000030.1:0-3315 GCA_039937915.1 Jatrophihabitans sp.
GCACGCCGCGTGGCAACGAGGTGCTGGCCCACGTGGCCGCGCGTCTCGACGTCGCGATGGCGGCCAACGTCGTGCTGGTCGACGACCCGGCGTCCATGGTCGTCACCCGGCAGGTCGTGGGCGGCGCAGCGTTGGAGGAGATGGCGCTGCGCGACCGCGTCGCTGTCGTATCGGTAGCCGGACACGCGTGTGAGCCGCAGCCGGCGTCCATGGCGGTCGAGGCGGCACTGGTGCCGTTCACCCCGAAGGTCTCCGACCACGATCTCGTCGCCCGTGTCATGCGGGTCGAGGAGTCGACGACCGGCGACACCGGCGCGCTGACTTCGGCACGCGTGGTCGTGGGAGCCGGTCGCGGTGCAGGTGGCGCGGACGGCTTCAGCGACCTGCTCGAACTCACCACTCTGGTGGGCGGCGCACTCGGAGTCTCGCGCGTGGTCACCAGCCTGGGCTGGCGCCCGCACAGCGAGCAGGTCGGGCAGACCGGCAGCCGCATCGCGCCCGAGGTCTACATCCCCTGCGGCATCAGCGGAGCGATCCAGCACTGGGCCGGCTGCCAGTCGGCCAAGACCATCCTCGCGATCAACACCGACGCCGAGGCGCCCATGGTGACCAAGGCTCACTACGCGGTCATCGGTGACCTGCACGAGATCGTCCCGGCCATCAACGCCGAGCTGAGGTCCCGCCTCGGCCGGTGAACCGACCGGCATGGCCCCAGCCGTGCGCGGCCAGACGATCTTCGTGACCGCTCTCGGATGGGGCCAAGCGGGTGTCACCGGGACTGTCTGGGACCGCAGACTCGCCGCCGTCTGCGCTCCTCGGGGGAGTCGCTCGATCCATAGTGAGGCGTGACGCGCGTGGTCGAGCTTGACGGGCAGCATTTCTCCGTCGCTGATCTCGCCGGGCTCGTGGCCGAGCCGGTGCGAGTCACGGTGACGGACGACGCGATGGCGCGGGCCGCACAGTCGCATGAGTGGGCCGTCCGGTTACGGGGCGAACGTCCGATCTATGGACGCAGCACCGGGGTCGGCGCGAACCGCGAGGTAGTCATCGAGCCCAGCGTGGCGGCGGCCCAATCGTTGTTGGCCAGTCACGCCACGACGTCGGGGGCGCCGCGCGATCCCGAGCGGGTGCGGGCGATGCTGCTGATCCGGCTCAATCAGTTGTGCGCGGCCGGTTCGGGCGTCTCACCGGAGATCATCACCGGCCTGGCGCGGCTGATCAGCGACGACGCGTTACCCGAGATTCGTGAGCACGCCGGGGTCGGGACGTCGGACCTGTCCGCGCTCGCCGCGGTCGCCCTCGCGGTACAGGAGCACGCGGCGACCTGGCGGGACGAGCCGCTGTGGTTCGGCCCGGACGACGCGTTGCCCTTTCTGTCGTCCAACGCTGCGGCACTGGCCGATGCGGGGCTCGGGATGTCGCGGTTGACGCAAGCCGCGCGGGCCGGGCTCGCTGTCGCGGCGCTGACCTTCTCGGCCTTGGATGGCAACCTCGAAGCGTTCTCGCGCGCGGTCGAGCGGGCGACGCCGATGCTCGGGGCCCGCGCCACGTGCCGGGCGATGCGCGCGCTGGTGGGGTCGCGGACCAGCAGCGCGCTACGCATCCAGGATCCGTACGGTTTGCGCGCGCTCCCGCAGAGCCACGGGGTACTGCTGGACTCGCTCGCCGCGCTGCGCGACATCGTGGATGCCTACGCCAACGCCGCGTCGGAGAACCCGGTGATCCTGCCCGACGGGGAGATTGCGCACCACGGCGCGTTCCAGGCGTCCTATCTCGCGGTCGCTGCCGACACGGTTCGCAACGCCGCGGTGCAGTCGGCGCAGTTGGCGCTGCACCGGCTCACCTACCTCAGCGAACCCGCGCACACGGGTCTGACCCCGTTCCTCAACGACGGCACGCCTGGAGCGTCCGGGGTGATGCTGGTCGAGTACGCGGCCGCCGCCGCGCTCGGTGATCTGCGGGCCGCTGCGACGCCTGCGGCAACGCAAACCGCGAGCGTCTCGCGCGGATCGGAGGACACCGCGAGCTTTGCCTCTCTCGCTGCGCGGCAACTGCTCGTCACCGCTACCAGTTACGAGCTGATCGTCGCCGCCGAACTGCTCAGTAGTGTGCGGGCAAACCGCATGCGGGTGGACGGGCCGGACGGTCCACTCCGCGCGGCTCTTGACGCCTGCGACCTACTGCCTGACGATCGGGGCGACCGGGACCTCACCGCGGATCTCGACCTCGCCGGCGGCCTGCTCCCCGACCTCGTCGCGTTCGCCCCGATCGATCTTCCTGACTCGTCGTGGGAGAACGACCTCGATCCATGACCGGTCTCGGCGTTCATTCTCGCTGGGCGAATGTTCGGCTCGTACCGTGGCTCGCGTGTTCGAGCACACGCACGAGTGGGAAAGCCTTGAACCGGCTGCAAGAACAGATCGAAAACGCCGAAATGGACCTGCAGTTCTGACGGAAGGCGGCAGATGAAATTCCGCAAGCTCGGCAACACCGGTCTGGACGTCTCCACGATCTGCCTTGGCTGCATGAGCTACGGCGAACCCGACCGCGGACCGCACCCATGGTCGCTCGGTGAGGACGAGGCGCGGCCGTTCTTTCGGCAGGCGCTCGAAGCCGGCATCAACTTCTTCGACACCGCGAACACCTACTCGGCGGGGTCGAGTGAGGAGATCACCGGCCGCGCGCTCAAAGAACATGCACACCGCGACGAGATCGTGCTCGCGACCAAGGTGTTCATGCCGGTCGACCGTGACGGTCCGAACCTGAAGGGCCTGTCCCGTAAGGCGATCATGGCCAGCATCGACGCCAGCCTGCGCCGACTAGAGACCGACTACGTCGACCTCTACCAGATCCACCGCTGGGACCCCGAAGTCCCGATCGAAGAGACGCTCGAGGCGCTGCATGACGTCGTGAAGTCGGGCAAGGCTCGCTACATCGGGGCGTCCTCGATGTGGGCGTGGCAGTTCAGCAAGGCGCTGCACCTCGCAGACGCCAACGGCTGGACCCGCTTCGTGACCATGCAAGACCACTACAACCTGCTCAACCGCGAGGAGGAGCGCGAGATGCTGCCGCTCTGTGCGGACGAGGGCATCGGCGTCATCCCGTGGAGCCCCTTGGCGCGCGGCAAGCTCACCCGCGACTGGGACGAGACGACGAACCGTTCGGAGTCCGACGGGTTCGGCCGAACGCTGTACGTCGACGGTGACAAGCAGATCGTCGACGCCGTCGGTCAGGTTGCCAGCGAACGCGGTGTCTCACGTGCGCAGGTTGCTCTTGCCTGGGTCATGGCGAACCCGGTCGTCGACGCACCCATCG